>NZ_JBEOZN010000004.1:0-161912 GCF_040298085.1 Streptosporangium sp. NPDC001681
GAACCAAGGTTCCGTACGACCCACGACCGTGATCTGGTCAGCCCATGCAGTGATACACCTTGCGCAGGGTCTCGTGGACGATCCAGACGGTCTTGGCCCCCTCGGCGAGCAGGCAGACCGAGCCGGGGACGAGTTCGAGGGTGGTACCCCCGTCGACCTCCAGCGTGGCGCGGCCGGACAGGACCACGAACATCTCGTCACGTTCCACATCGGCCACGGTGCCCGGCGTGATCTCCCAGATGCCCCGGCTCTGCCCGCCATCCGGTGAGGACCACAGCTCGATGGACGAAACGCGCGGGGAACCCGCCAGGATCTGGTCGGGTTCCAGCTCGTCCGGTGAGAGCTGCACATCACCGGTGGGGACGGAGAACGCCCCGGCAGCGGCGGTCATCCGGGCCAGATCGGCGGGCTCTGGGATGAGAATGTCGGGCATGGGGACCTTTCAGGGGCGGGGATTGTCTCTCCGGAAGGACTCCAGCGCCAGCAGGGCGACATGGAGGGAGAGGCAGGACTCGACATCGTCCAGATCGGTGTCGAGGACGCGTTCCAACCTGTGGAGACGGTCGTAGAAGGCGGGGCGCGACAGATGCGCCCGCTGAGCGGCGAGGGCCTTGTTGCGGCCCGAGTTGAGATAGACCCGGAGGATCCTGGTGAGATCGCCGCCGCGTTGGGCGTCATGGGCGAGCAACGGGCCAAGCTCGCGTTCGGCGAAGGTCTGCAGCCGGGCGTCGTCACGCAGGAGGTGGAGCAGGCCCCGCAGACGGAGGTCGGGGAGCCGGTAGAAAGCGCGTCCGTCGGGCTGCCTGACGGCCACGTCGGCGACCTGCTCGGCCTCCAGGAAGCTTCGCCGCACGTCGCGGACCGACTCGACCACGGAACCCGCGGCGAGGACGAAGGGGGTCGTGAAGGCCGTGCGCAGGTGGTCGGCGAGTATGGTCAGCGCGGATTCGGGGAGGACGCGCGGTGGCAGGGGGAGCAGGACGCCGACCCGGTTCTGGTCCAGGGCGCCGATCAGGGCGGGAAGGCGGGCCTCTCGGCAGGCGGCGGCGGCCGCGTCGCCCAGTTCGGCGAGCTGGGCGAGTTGCTCCTGGCTGTCCATCGGCTTCTCCGCCGACTCGGCCAGGCGCAGCACCACGCTCATGAGCCTGCGACCGGTGAGCGGCACGCCGACCGCACGGGCGCGGGCCGCGGCCTCCTCGGGGTCGGCGTACGCGTGGGTCAGGATTCCGGTGATGATCGTGCCGTGTGCCTGACGCTCCAGTGACTCCTGGTGGCGTTCCAGCAGGCGGCCCAGGGCGAGGGTGGTCGCGGCGCGTTCGGCGAGCACGATGTCGTGCGGTCCTGGCTCGCCGTCACAGAGCAGGATCAGGCGGCCCCAGTCCTGGCCCCGGGCGCCGACCATGGTGACCAGCCAGCCTGAGGCCGCGTCGTAGGCGGTCCGCGGGTGGGGTGCCACCGAGCGGGAGCGCGTCTCCCAGCCGGCCAGTAGCGTGCCCGTGTCACGTCCGGCGGTGTCGCATGCCAGGACCTGGTGGGCGAGGTTCTCCAGCAGCGCGGGGCGTCCGGACAACCGGGTGACCTGGCCGAGCACCCTCGCGGGGGAGGCGCCCTCGACCGACAGCTCGGTGAAGACCTCGTGCAACTGCTTGGAGGCGCGGAGTTCCTCCAGCTGGATGTCGATGATCCGGGCGTGCACCGACTCGGTGATCTGCACGAACGGTGTCTCCATCGCCAGGGTCACCAGGGGCAGGCCGTGCACTTCGGCGGCGTTGATCACGGCACGGGGCAACTCTTTGATGAACTTGCGGCCCAGCTCCACGATCAGCCCCGACGCACCCACGGCGGCCAGCTCGGCGACATAGTCGGCGAGCTTGTCGGGGTCGTCGGGCAGGGCTATGCCGGTGGTGAGCACGAGCTCGCCTCCGCGTAGCAGGTGGGCGATATCGGTGACCTCGCCCACGTGCACCCAGCGCACCCGGCTGTCCAGTCGGTCAGCTCCCGCTACGACCTGTGGATTGCCCCGGCGAACGGTGTCCAGGGCGAGGACGTCGGCGACTGTAGGGAGCACACACAGAGAGTATCTGATCAGAATGTAAGTACGCGTGGTCCCCCTTTTACATGCTGTTTACCTGCCATCCGTGTACCTGCGGTATCGGGCCCGCGGTGTCGTCTTCACAGGGTTAGGAGGTGATCGCTAATGGATGCCCGGCCGCGGGGGCGGTGTCGCGCCGGGGTCCGCCGAGGCCGGTGCCGGTGCCGAGGCCGCGCGGTTCAGGCGGGCCTCCAGGCCGTCGAGGAGGCAGGTCAGGCCGAACTCGAAGTTGAGCGCCCTGGTGGTCTCGACGTCGATCTCCCTGAACTCGGCGTAGCGGGCGGCCAGTCCGGGGTGGCCTGCCGCGGCCTTCTCCACCGCCGGCTGGAGGGCCGCGTTCAGCTCGTTGGAGTCAAGGCCGGTCCGCTCCATCATGGTCCGCCAGGAGATTTCGGGCAGGGTGACCCCGGACACGTAGGCCATGAGCGTCGAGGCGGCGTAGTCCTGGTCGAGGCCACGGAACCCGGCGTGGTCGAAGGTGGTGACGAGCCGGGTCATCAGCAGTATCGCGTTGGGGCCGATACCGGGGATGGTCCCGATGAGGTTGGTCGCCCAGGGGTGCCTGAAGAGCACCTGGCGCATGCTGTACGCGAAGGAGGCGGCGGAGTTGCGCCAGGTGGTCTCCTGGACGTCCAGGACCGTCAGCTCGCCGTAGACCTCGTCGAGGACCAGCTCCAGCAGCTCGTCCTTGTTGGCCACGTGCCAGTAGATACTGGTGGCCCCCGAGCCGAGTCTGGCGCCCAGGCGGCGCATGCTCAGTGCGTCCAGCCCCTCGGCGTCGAGCAGTGCCATCGCCTCGCGCACGATCTGCGCGCGATCGAGCCCCGGACTCTTGGCGGTGCGCGGCTCGCGCGTCCAGACGGAGCTGAAGTGCTGTTTCACGCTCCAAGCATAAATCCGATAGTACACCGTGCGAGCTTGTCGTACAGTGTGCGAGTGGAATCGAACACTGTACGAGTCGAACGCGATCCGAGGCGCTGGTGGATCCTCGGAGTACTCTGTCTGAGCCTGCTGGTCCTGGTGGTGGACAACACGGTCCTGAATCTGGCCATCCCGGCGTTGATGGTCGACCTGGGAGCCACCCCCGCGGACATCCAATGGATCATCGATGCCTATGTCCTGGTCTTCGCCGGGTTGCTGCTCACCTCGGGCAGCCTGTCGGACCGTTATGGCCGTAAGCGTTTCCTGGTCATCGGCCTGCTGCTGTTCGGCGGTGCCTCGCTGATCGCCGTGCTGGTCACCGAGCCCTGGCAGCTGATCGGTGCCCGCGCGCTGATGGGCGTCGGCGGCTCCCTCCTGATGCCGAGCACCCTGTCGATCCTGATCACCGTCTTCGACGAGGAGGAGCGCCGCAAGGCGATCGCCGCGTGGAGCGCGGTGGCCATGGTCGGTGTGATCGCCGGTCCCACGCTGGGCGGTTTCCTGCTGGAACACTACTGGTGGGGATCGATCTTCCTGCTCAACGCGCCCGTCGCGATCGTCGCCGTCGTCGCGGCGGTGCTGCTGATGCCCGAGTCACGTGGTCCGGCGAGAAAACTCGACCCGCTCGGCGTGGTGCTGTCCACGGTCGGCATGAGCGCCCTGGTCTACGTGGTCATCTCCGCCCCGACGGCGGGCTGGACCTCGGTGGAGTCGCTGGTCGCCGCCGGTGTGGCGGTGGTCGCGCTGGGGGCGTTCGTGATCTGGGAGCTCAGGTTGGACCATCCGATGCTCCCGCTGGAGCTGTTTCGCAACCGGAACTTCAGCGGTGCCTCGTTCTCGATCGTGCTGATGTCGTTCGGCACGGGCGCGCTGCTGCTGATGCTGACCCAGTACCTGCAGTTCGTGCTGGGCTACGGTCCCATGCGAGCCGGTCTCGCGCTGCTGCCGTACGCCGTGGCCGCCGCGCTGTTCAACGGGGTCGGTGCCGGGCTGGGGCGGAAGGTCAGCAACCGGGTGCTGGTCGCCGTCGGCCTCGCCGTGATGGCGTCCGGCTTCGGGGTGCTCACCTTCATGACCGCCGACACCGGGTACGGCATGTTGATCTCCGGTCTCATGCTCATGGGGATCGGCGGCGGCCTGGCGGGTCCCGCGGCCTACGCGACGCTGATGGGCGCGGTGCCGCCCGCGCACGCCGGTGTCGGGTCGGCGCTCAACGACACGGTCCAGCAGGTCGGCATGGCGCTGAGCATCGCCGTGCTGGGCAGCGTGCTGGCCGGGGTTTACACCTCGTCGATGCCCGTGGACGCCCCGGCCGGCGCCAGGGAGTCGATCGGAGCGGCGCTGCGGCTGGGGGATCCGGGGGTGATCGAGACCGCGCGCGAGGCGTTCGTCTCCGCCATGTCGTTCGGCTCCTGGGTGGGAATCGCCTTCACGCTGGCCGCCGCCACGCTGGCGTTCCTGGTGCTGCGGCCCGCGCCCGTGGGCACGGCCGCCTCGGACGCCGACCTGGTGAAGACCGAGGGCTGAGGTTCTCCGGCGCGCCGGGCCGCCGGCCGATCCGCCCGGACGGATCGGCTGGGCGGATCGGCACGCCGGCATGGGCGTACCGACCTGACAGTGTGCTGGGTTTGGCGACTATATGCCGACATGTTGCCGGTATGAGGAGGGGGCCCCGAGCGGTGATACTCGATGTATGTCGGACCTCCTTGCGCGCCATCGCGCGGTAATGCCCAACTGGCTGGCTCTCTACTACGACGAGCCCATCGAGATCGTCTCAGGCAAGGGCAACCGGGTAGTCGACGCGTCGGGCAAGACCTACCTCGACTTCTTCGCGGGCATTCTGACCAACATGATCGGGTACGACGTGCCCGAGGTGCGGGAGGCCGTGGAGCGGCAGCTCGCCACCGGTGTCGTGCACACCTCCACGGTCTACCTGCTGCGCGGTCAGGTCGAGCTGGCCGAGAAGATCGCCAGGCTCTCCGGTATCCAGGACGCGAAGGTCTTCTTCACCAACTCCGGCACCGAGGCCAACGAGGCCGCGCTGCTGCTGGCGACCTACGCGCGCAAGTCCGACCAGGTGCTCGCCATGCGGCAGAGCTACCACGGCCGCTCCTTCGGCACGATCGGCGTCACGGGCAACCGTTCCTGGAAGAACAACTCGCTGTCGCCGCTGAACGTGCACTTCCTGCACGGAGCCGACCGGCACCTCGCCCAGTTCCGCGGCCTGTCCGACGCCGGCTACATCGAGGCCTGCGTCGACGACCTGCGCCACGTGCTCTCCACGGCCGTCTCCAACGACGTGGCGGCACTGATCGCCGAGCCGATCCAGGGCGTGGGCGGCTTCACCATGGCCCCCGACGGGCTGTTCGCCGCCTATCAGGAGGTCCTCGACTCCGAGGGGATCCTGTTCATCTCCGACGAGGTGCAGACCGGCTGGGGCCGTACCGGCTCGGCCTTCTTCGGCATCCAGAACCACGGTGTCACGCCCGACATGATGACCTTCGCCAAGGGGCTGGGCAACGGCTTCGCGGTGGGTGGCGTCGTCGCCCGGGGTGACCTGATGGACAACCTCCACGCCGTCGGGCTGGCCACCTTCGGCGGCAACCCGATCTCCATGGCCGCGGCCAACGCCACCCTGGACTACGTCCTCGACCACGACCTGCAGGCCGCCGCGGCCAGGACCGGCGCCCTGATCATCGACGGGCTCCGCGAGGCCGCGCCGCGCCTGCCGATCGTCGGCGACGTCCGCGGCAGGGGCCTGATGTTCGCCGTCGAGCTGGTCGACCCGGCGACGGGCGAACCCTCCCCGGCGCTCGCCAACCGGTTCATGGAGGAGAGCAGGAAGGCCGGCCTGCTGGCGGGCAAGGGCGGGTTGCGGGGCAACGTGCTCCGCATGGCCCCGCCGCTCACCCTGACCATGGAGGAGGCCGCCGAGGGCCTCGGAATCATCGTCGGTGTGCTCGAAACCGTCAACGCCGAGGTCGCCTCGTGAAGAACGTCACTCACTGGATCAACGGAGCCCTCGTCGAGGGCTCCGGCCGCACCTCCGAGATCTTCAACCCGGCGACCGGAGAGGTCACCGGGCAGGTCCAGCTGGCCTCGGTGGAGGAGGTGGACGCGGCCGTGGCCGCCGCCGTCGCGGCCTGGCCCGCCTGGCGGGACGCCTCGCTGGTCAAGCGCTCGCAGGTGCTGTTTCGTTTCCGCGAGCTGATGTACGCCCACCGCGACGAGCTGGCCCGGCTCATCTCGGCCGAGCACGGCAAGGTCCACTCCGACGCGCTCGGCGAGGTCGCCCGCGGCCTGGAGGTCGTGGAGTTCGCCTGCGGTATCCCGCACCTGCTCAAGGGCGGCTTCTCCGAGGGCGTCTCCACCCGGGTCGACTCCTACTCGATCCGGCAGCCGCTGGGCGTCGTCGCCGGGATCACCCCGTTCAACTTCCCGGCCATGGTGCCGATGTGGATGTTCCCGATCGCGATCGCCGCGGGCAACGCCTTCATCCTCAAACCGTCGGAGAAGGACCCCTCGGCCTCGCTGCTGATGGCCTCGCTGTGGAAGGAGGCCGGGCTGCCCGACGGCGTCTTCGGCGTCGTCCAGGGCGACAAGACGGCGGTGGACCGGCTGCTGGAGCACCCGCACGTGCGCGCGGTCTCGTTCGTCGGGTCCACGCCCATCGCCCGCTACGTCTATGAGAGCGCCACCCGTCACGGCAAGCGGGTCCAGGCGCTCGGCGGCGCCAAGAACCACATGCTGGTGCTGCCCGACGCCGACCTGGACCTGGTCGCCGACGCCGCGGTCTCGGCGGGTTTCGGCTCGGCCGGTGAGCGCTGCATGGCGATCTCCGTCGTGCTGGCCGTGGACCCGGTCGGCGACGAGCTGGTCGACAGGATCGTCTCCCGGGTCGCGGAGCTGACCGTCGGCCCCGGCGACGATCCCGCCGCGCAGATGGGGCCCCTGGTCACCGAGGCCCATCGCGACAAGGTCGCCTCCTATCTGGAGCTGGGCGTCGCCGAGGGGGCGAAGCTCGTCGTGGACGGCCGCCGGACCCCGGTCCTGGGCGGTGGGGCGGCCGAGGAGAGCCCTGGTTTCTGGCTGGGGCCCACGGTGCTCGACCATGTGCCCGCCGGCTCGCGGGTCCATACCGAGGAGATCTTCGGTCCGGTCCTGGCGATCGTGCGGGTCTCCTCCTATGAGGAGGGCCTGGAGCTGATCAACGGTGGTGAGTTCGGCAACGGTACCGCGGTCTTCACCAACGACGGCGGCGCGGCCCGGCGTTTCCAGAACGAGGTCGAGGTCGGCATGGTCGGTATCAACGTGCCGATCCCGGTGCCGATGGCCTTCTACAGCTTCGGTGGCTGGAAGTCCTCGCTCTTCGGTGACACCCATGTCCACGGGAGCGAGGGTGTGCACTTCTACACCCGGGGCAAGGTCGTCACCTCCCGCTGGCTCGACCCGAGCCACGGCGGCGTCAACCTCGGCTTCCCCACCAACGGCTAGTGGTCCCGCATCGGACATCGAGCGGGAGGTTCCCGGTAGGGAGCAGGCGCCCCGACCAGGGAGAAGGAGGCGCCCCACCCACTGGCCCCTGAACCGTGAGGCCCGCGTCCCTCCTGCCGGGACGCGGGCCTCACGTGTGCTCTGACACCTCTGCCACGGGGCGGGGCCCGCCCACGCCTGGCCGGTGGGAACCGGGCACACAACCCAACGGACCGCGGGAGGCCGAGGATGGCCGGTAGGCTCCCGGGCAGATCGGTGGCGACGTCGGGAGGAAACCTCGTGGGCCTCGTGGGCAGGGACAGGCTCCGTCGCGCGCGTCTCGGGGCAGTGCTGGGGGCGGGCGGCCTGGCGCTCGCCACCCTGGCCCAGGCGGGGGCCGCGAGCGCGGCCCAGCCGGTGCGGAGCTCCACGCCCGTCGCGGCGCCCGGCTCCGAGCCCGGAGCCACCTCCAGCCCGGCGCCGTCGGCGTCCATCGGCAAGGGCGAGGGCATGCTCCAGGTGCTCACGTTCCAGGGGTACGTCGAGTACGGCGCGGTCAGCTCGCGGGTCAACTGGCTGACACCCTTCGAGCGGGAGAGCGGCTGCGTCGTCAAGCTCGACCGGGTCAGGACGAGCGAGGAGATGGCCGCCAGGTTCGCCCGGGGCGGCTACGACGTGCTCTCGGCCGCCCCCGACCTGGCCGGTCTGCTGGTGGAGCAGGGGAAGGTCGCGCCGCTCGACACCGCGCTGGTCGCCGACTACCGGCGGATTCCCAAGCGCCTGCGCGAGCTGCCCGGTCTGCGTGAGGACGGCAAGGTCTACGGCATTCCCTACCTGTGGGGGGTGAACCGGGTGGTCCGCGAAGGGGACGGGCCGCGGGGGCCCCTCGCCCTCTACGGGGCGGCTCCGGCGGCGATCAGGAACAGCCCGCTGAGCATCGCCGACGCCGCGCTCGCCCTCAAGGGGACGCGCCCCCAGTTGAAGATCAAGAATCCGTTCCAGCTCACCCCCGCCCAGCTCGACGCCGCGATGAAGCTCCTCGCCGAGGGCGACGGCCACGACCGGGTTTACTGGGACGGCTCGCTCGACCTGGTCAGGGCACTGTCGGCGGAGCGGGTGCGGATCGCCCAGGTCCTGCCCTACCACCTCGACCTCTTCCAGCGCGCGGGCCGGTCGATGAAGGTGCTGAAGGGAGGCCCGGCGACAGGGTGGGTCGACTCGTGGATGCTCGCGGCCAAGCCGGCCAGCCCGAACTGCGCCTACCGGTGGCTGAACTGGATGAGCTCGGCGCGGGCGCAGCGCCCCGCCGCGGCCTGGACCGGCCTCGCCCCGGCCAATCCGGAGGCGTGCGGCGGGCGCGCCCGCCGGATGTGCGAGGCCTACCACGTGCGTGACGACCGCCGGCTGCGCGACGTCCTCTTCGCCGCCCGCCCGGCGAGGGACTGCGGCGGCCTGGGCGGGGAGTGCACCGACTACGCCGACTGGGCGGAGCGCTGGAAGAGCCTCCGAGCATCCTCGGAGCCTGGAAAGCCCCGGATCTCCGACTGAGGCCGCACCCGGTCGCCCCCTCGCCGGGAAAGGGAGGCTCCGCGATGTTCCCTCTACCCTGCTATGTCTGCGCTCTCGGCGAGAAGCTACGTTTTTCGTTGCTCTGATCGTTTTCGACGATGGATTCAGTGGGAAAATCATGCTCTTAATATCGACTGGTCGACCAGTCAGTGGGTAGGCTAGTCGCCATGAGAATCCTTCTTGTTGGAGCGGGCGGCGTTGGCTCCGCCGTCGTCCCGATCGCCGCACGCCGAGATTTCTTCGAACACATCGTGGTCGCCGACTCTCAACAGGACCGGGCCGCCGCCGTGGTGGCCAGGATCGGGGACCCGCGTTTCAGCGCCATCGGGCTGGACGCCTCCGACCGGGTGGCGGTCGAGGCCGCCCTCGCCGAGCACCGCTGCGACGTGCTCTTCAACGCGGTGGACCCCCGCTTCACCATGTCCCTGTTCGAGGCGGCGCTCAACGCCGGAGCCCACTACCTCGACATGGCGATGTCGCTGTCACGCCCCCATCCCCGCAGACCGTACGAGCTGACCGGGGTGAAGCTCGGCGACGAGCAGTTCGCCCTCGGCGAGGCGTGGCGGGAGCGGGGCGGGCTGGCGTTGGTCGGCATGGGCGTGGAACCTGGGCTGGCCGACGTCTTCGCGCGCTACGCCGCCGAGCACCTCTTCGAGAGCATCGAGGAGATCGGTATCCGCGACGGCTCCAACCTGGTGGTCGAGGGCTATGACTTCGCGCCGACCTTCTCCATCTGGACGACCATCGAGGAGTGCCTCAACCCGCCGGTGGTCTGGGAGGACGGTGACTGGCACACCACCGAGCCGTTCAGCGAGCCCGAGGTCTTCGACTTCCCCGAGGGGATCGGGCCCGTCGAGTGCGTCAATGTCGAGCACGAGGAGGTGCTCCTCGTACCGCGCTACATCGACGCCAGGCGGGTGACGTTCAAGTACGGTCTCGGCGAGGAGTTCATCGGAGTCCTGAAGACCCTGCACAAGCTGGGCCTGGACAAGGCGGGCAAGATCAAGGTGGGTGGTGTCGAGACCTCGCCGCGCGACGTGGTCGCGGCCAGCCTCCCCGACCCGGCCACGCTCGGTGACCGGATGCGGGGCAAGACCTGCGCCGGAACCTGGGTGAAGGGCGTGGGCAAGGACGGGCGGCCGCGCGAGGTCTACCTCTACCACGTGGTCGACAACGAGTGGTCGATGCGGGAGTACGGCTGCCAGGCCGTGGTCTGGCAGACGGCGGTGCACCCGGTGGTCGCCCTGGAGTTGCTGGCCACCGGCGCCTGGTCGGGCACCGGGGTGCTCGGCCCCGAGGCGTTCGACGCGGTGCCCTTCCTGGAACTGCTCAACGCCTACGGCTCGCCGTGGGGCATGCGCGACCAGACCACCCCGGCTCTCCTGTCGGCCTGACGCGCCGCGCCCTCCGGCGAGCCGTTACCGTTCCGCCTGCGCCAGCCGGGCGGCCCGGGTCTCCAGGTAGCGCTGTTCGGGAAGGCTGGTGGTACGGCGCGCGGCCTCGCGGTAGCCGGCGCGGGCGGCCTCACGGTCACCGGCCGTCTCCAGCAGGTGCGCGCGCACCGCGTGCAGGCGGTGGTGCCCGGCCACCCGCTCGTCGGCCTCCAGGCCCCCGAGCAGGTCGAGTCCGGCCCGCGGGCCCTTCACCATCGCGAGCGCGACGGCGTGGTTGAGCGTGACCATCGGGTTGGGGGCCAGGCGTTCGAGCAGCCTGTACAGCGCGAGGATCTGCGGCCAGTCCGTCTCCTCGGCGCAGGTCGCCTCGGCGTGCACCGCGGCGATCGCCGCCTGGAGCTGGTAAGGGCCGAGAGGTGCCCAGGCCAGCACGTCCGTGATGAGCGCGACCCCCTCGGCGGTGGCCTCCCCGTTCCAGCGGCTCCGGTCCTGCTCGGCGAGCGGTATCAGTGAGCCACCGGGCCCGGTGCGGGCCGGTCGCCGGGCATCGGTGAGCACCATGAGGGCGAGCAGTCCGGCCACCTCGCCGTCTCCGGGCAGCAGCCCGCGGACCATGCGGGCGAGCCGGATCGCCTCCCCGGCCAGCTCGGGGCGTTGCAGGTCGGGTCCCGAGGTGGCCGTGTAGCCCTCGTTGAAGATCAGGTACAGCACGTGCAGGACCACTCGCAGCCGCTCGGCCCGCTCCGGCTCGGGAGGCGGTGTGAAGGGAATGCCCGTGCTCCTGATCCGCTGCTTGGCCCGGCTGATGCGCTGGGCCATGGTCGCCTCGGGGACGAGGAACGCGTGGGCGATCTGCGCCGTGGTCAGACCGCCGACCGCGCGCAGGGTGAGCGCGACCTGCGAGGCAGGGGAGAGCGCGGGGTGGCAGCACAGGAACAGCAGGGTCAGGGTGTCGTCCTGCCCGCCTGCCCGCTCGGCGTCGGCGGCGGGCGAGCGGAACTCGTCCGCGGGCGTCCGCGTCGCGACCAGGGTCTCCCTGCGGGTGCGCGCGTACTCGCTGCGCAGCTCGTCGGTCAGCCGGCGGGAGGCGACCGTGATCAGCCAGCCGCGGGGATTGTCCGGTACGCCCTCGCCGGGCCACTGCAGGGTGGCGGCCAGCAACGCCTCCTGCACCGCGTCCTCGCACGCGTCGAAGTGACCGTGGCGCCGGACGAGCGCGCCGAGGACCTGCGGCGCGAGCTCGCGCAGCAGGTCCTCGGTTCCACCGGCAAGGGTCACGCCTCGGTACCGGCCGTGCTCATGATCGGCCGTACCTCCACCGCGCACAGCCGGGCGTCCGGCCAGCGTCTGGCGATCTCGGCCGCCCGCTCGGGGCTCTCGCAGTCGATCACGCAGTATCCGGCCAGGTGCTCCTTGGCCTCAAGGAACGGCCCGTCCGTGGTCGCCGGCACGCCGTCGCGCATCCGCGCGGTCCTGGTCTGCGAAGGGTCGGCCAGCGCCTCCCCGCCGACCCACTCGCCGGAGTCGGTGAGCTCCTTCATGAGGGCGCCGGCCTCGCCCATTATCCCGTCGACCTCCTGCGGGGACAGGGTCTCCCAGGTCGCGGGGTTGCTGTAGATCAGCAGCATGTACTTCACGCTCTCGCTCCTCGTGCTCGCGGCGCCCGGCGCGGGTGCCTCTCACGGTCAGGTCGGAGCGGGTGGTCCGGTCTCGACATCCATCCGCAAGGAAAAGTGGCGCCCGCACCTCCGTGGCCGCGAGCACCGGGCCGTACGGCGGCCTGACCTCGTGCACGGGCGCGCTCCGATGCTGGAGAAGCTACCCGAACGGCGCACGCCTCGGGACGGTGCGGGGTCGGAGGTCTAGGAGAAGGCCACGTGGCGAGGGAGGGAGTGGGCGTCGTCCTGTTGCGGCAGCAGTGCCTCCGCGCACTCGGGGCAGGCGAAGAGGGCGTTGCCGTCCGGAAGGCGGCCGATCCTGATGCGCGGGCGGGGCCACTTCTTGTGACAGGCCACGCAGGCGTCGCCCTCACGCTGGGTGCGGGTCAGCCCCTCGGGGTCGAAGGTCATCGTGCCGTGTGCCGTTCCGGCCGGCCGCCAACTCATCTTGAATTCCTCCAGCGTGGAGACCCCTGGTTCTCTCCCGCGGCTCGGCCGTGGGGAGGATGTCGACACGTTTCCTGTGGTGATCGAGCACTTTCATATCGGAACTGTTATAACGCGATCACAGTCCGTGACCGTTGTGGTAGGTGTCAAGTGGTGGTTAAATCACGGCCTACATGCAGGCCGTATAACGGCAAATAGGGCACTCAGCATCAAGCCGGGTGCCCTATTTAGTGGTATCTAAACCGTCAGACCTCGCTTATGGCTTTCTCCAGGATGGTGAGCCCCTCCTCCAGGAGGTGGTCGGGGATGACCAGCGGCGGCAGGAAGCGCAGCACGTTGCCGTAGGTGCCCGCGGTCAGCACGAGCAGGCCCTCGGCGTGGCACCTCCTGGCGATCTCGCCCGCCGCCGTGGGGTGCGGGTCCTTGGTGCCGGGAACCACCAGCTCGATGGCGATCATGGCCCCCCGGCCGCGTACGTCGCCGATCACCGGGTTCCGCTCCGCCATGGCGCGCAGCCGGGGGAGCATGGTCTCGCCGATGCGGCGGGCCTTTCCGGTCAGGTCGTCGGCCTCGATGGTCTCCAGCACGCCCAGTGCCGCCTCGCAGGCGAGCGGGTTACCGCCGTAGGTGCCGCCCAGACCGCCCACGTGAACCCTGTCGAGGAGATCGGCCCGGCCGGTGACCGCGGACAGCGGGAGGCCGCCCGCGATGCCCTTGGCGGTGACGATGATGTCGGGCACGATGCCCTCGTCCTCGCAGGCGAACAGGTCGCCGGTACGGGAGAAACCGGTCTGCACCTCGTCGGCGATGAAGACGATGCCGTTCTCCCGGCAGAACTCCGCGATCCTCGGCAGGAAGCCCTTGGCGGGCTCGATGAAGCCGCCCTCGCCCGCGATCGGCTCGATCACCACGGCGGCGACGTTCTCCGCGCCGATCTGCTTGGTGATCTGGTCGATCGCCTGGGCGGCGGCCTCCTCGGCGCAGTTCTCCGGGCCCGAGGGCCAGCGGAACGGGTAGGCCAGCGGCACCCGGTAGACCTCGGGTGCGAACGGGCCGAAGCCGTGCTTGTACGGCATGTTCTTGGCGGTCAGCGTCATCGTCAGCAGGGTCCGGCCGTGGTAGCCGTGGTCGAAGACGACGACCGCCTGGCGGCCGGTGGCCTGGCGGGCGACCTTGACCGCGTTCTCCACGGCCTCGGCGCCGCTGTTGAGCAGGAAGGTGCGCTTCTCGTGGTCGCCGGGGGTGATCTCGTTGAGCTTCTCGGCGACCTGCACGTACGACTCGTACGGCGTGATCATGAAGCAGGTGTGCGTGAAGTCGGCGACCTGCTTGCGCACCCGCTCGACGACGCGCGGAGCGGCGTTGCCGGCGTTGGTCACCGCGATGCCGGAACCGAAGTCGATCAGGGAGTTGCCGTCGGCGTCGACGACCACACCGCCTCCGGCGTGCGTCACGAAGACGGGCAGTGTGGTGCCGATGCCCGGTGGTACGGAGGCCTGTTTGCGCGCGAACAGCTCACGGGACTTCGGGCCGGGGATCTCGGTGACGATGCGGCGTTCCTGCGGAAGCGAGGGGCCGCCCTCGGTGACGGTGCTCATGATGTGAAGGTATGCGGTGGATGTCGGTGTGCCGATGAGGCACTATGTCAAAATTGACGGGGAACACTGGACGTAACGTACAAAACGGGGGTGGCTGTGGCGCCGACGCTGCGCACCGTCGTACGGCGGTCGCCGCTCGGGCTCGGCGTGCTCGCCGGTGGAGACGCGCTCGACCGGCCGGTGCGCTGGGTGGCGGTCAGCGAACTGGAGGATCCCACCCCGTTCCTTGAGGGCGGGGAACTGGTCCTCACCACGGGCATGCGCCTGGACGCCGGCAACGCCGCGTCCTACGTCGAGCGCCTGGTCGGCAGGGAGGTCGCCGGCCTCGGATTCGGCGTCGGGCTCGGGCACGAGACGATCCCCGGGGAACTGGTCGAGGCCGCCACCCGGGCGGGGCTGCCGCTGCTCGAGGTGCCGCGCGACACCCCGTTCGTCGCCATCGGCAAGGTGGTCAGCGAACTGCTCGCCGCGGAGCAGTATGACGAGCTCAGCCGTGCCTTCGCCGCCCAGGGCCGGCTCACCCGCGCCGCCCTGCGCCCGGAGGGGCCTCGCGCGGTGATCGACCGCCTGGCCCGCGAGCTGGGCGGCTGGGCGGTCCTGCTCGACGAGGCGGGGGCCGTGCGGCACGCGGCGGGCCGGGGTTCGGCCGGCGCCGCCGACGACCTCGGCCCCGAGCTGGAGCGGTTGAGAAAGATCACCAACCGTGGCGCGCCCGCGAGCGTGGCCCTCTCCTCGCCCAGGGAGCACGTCATCGTGCAGCCGTTCGGGGCCCGCCGGGTCAGGGGATTCCTCGCCGTCGGCCTCGGCCGGCCCTTCACCCCGGTCGCGCACACCGTGGTCAACGCCGCCGGTTCCCTGCTGACGCTCGCCGCCGAGCACGGCAGGGAGTACCTGGCCGCCGAGCGCCGGGTCCGCTCGGCGGTGCTGCGGCTGCTGCTGGCCGGGCAGGTGGACGCCGGGTGCGAGACGCTGGAGCGGCTGGGGGAGCGGCTTCCCGCCGGGCCGCTGGTGGCCATCGCCTGCGCCGGTGAGCGGGAGGCGGTGCTGGAGGCCGCGGGTGACGAGTTCGCGGCGGCAGACGGTGACACCGGCGGGGACACCGGCGGGGACAGGGTGGTCCTGCTCGTCCCGGCCTCGCGGGCCGATGCCGTGGCGGCGGCGCTCGGCGAGCACGGCCCCGTCGGGGTCGGCGATCCCGCCGGTCTCGACGATCTGCGTACCGGACTCGACCAGGCAGGCCAGGCGCTCGCCGCGGCCAGGCGCGGTGCCGTGCCGGTGATGCGCTTCGCCGATCTGGCGGGCCGGGGACTGCTCTGCCTGCTCGACTCCGACGCGGCGGCGGCGTTCTCCGCGGCGCTGCTCGCCCCGCTCAGGAAGTACGGCTCGCGCGCGGATCTGCTGGAGTCCCTCCGGGCCTACCTGGACTGCAACGGCCACTGGGACGCGGCGGCGCAGCGGCTCGGAGTGCACCGTCACACCCTGCGCTACCGCATGCGCCGGGTCGCCGAACTCGTCGGCCGTGACCTCGACGATCCGGCGGCCCGTGCCGAACTCTGGATCGCCCTGGCCGTCGCCGGGTGACGGGTCCGCTCGGTGAGCCGGAGCGGGGGCTCCGCCCACAAAGGGGCCGGGGAGCCGGTCACGCCCGGGAGACGTCGGCGACCAGGTAGCGGGAGATGACGGCCTGGGTGACCGTGTCGTAGGTGCTGCTGTCGCGCAGGTGCCCGGCACGTTCCAGGCTGATCGCGCCCTGGGCGGCGGCCCACACGGCGTCGGCGATCTTCCTGGGCTGGGTGGGGACGATGTACCCGGCCGAGATGCAGTCGGCGATCACCCGGTCGACGATGTTCAGCGCCGCGCGGGCCAGGGTCCTGGCCCGCTCGCTCGGTACGAAGCCGGGAATCGCGCGCTCGAACATCAGGGCGTAGTAGCCGGGCTCGTCCAGCGCGGCCTCCCGGTAGACGGGGCCGAGCGCTATGAGGTGCTCCAGGGAGTCCCTGCGCGGGGGCACGGCCTCCAGGCGCCGCCGGAAGCGCTCGAAGCCTTCCAGGTACAGAGCCTCGGCGAGGCCCTCCTTGCTGCCGAACATGGTGTAGATGACCGTTGTGGAGCACTCCGCCTCGGTGGCGATGCGGCGCATCGACAGGCTCTCGGGGCCGATGGTGACCAGCAACTGGCTGGCGACGTCGAGCAACCTGGTGCGCAGTTCGTCGTGTGAGGCCCGTTCACCGAGGAGATACGCGCCCTGAAGGCCGCGCGGCGCCGAGGAGGTCATGCGCCCACGCCCTTCCGCTCTGAGTGTTCATTCGGTGACTTAGCCATGATGAAGATCATTTAAACCGGCGCCATGTAAGGAATATCACCGAATGCCCCTCGTTTCGTTACAGGGTCGGGGTGAACGGACTATTGGCCGGAAAGGTGTACCGGTACCGGGATCTTGTGCGGAGTGGAGTAAGACCACATCGGCGCAGGTGACATAGCGTCGAGGTATGGACGTGCGCCCCTTCTGGCTCGCCGGCCGCCCCGCCACAGGCGATGCCGAGCTCACCGTGACCAATCCGCATGACGGCCGAGTCGTCGCCGTCTGCTCCGTGCCGACGGCCGACCAGGTCGAGGAGGCCGTAGCCGCCGCGGCGGCCGTGCGGAAGGAGGCGGCCGCGCTCCCGATCCACGTGCGCGCCGACGCCCTCGCGCACGTCTCGCGCCGCCTGGCCGAGCGCGCCGACGAGATCGCCCGCCTCATCAGCGAGGAGAACGGCAAGCCGATCTTCTGGGCCCGCGGCGAGGTCGGCCGTGCGATCTCCACCTTCAGGTTCGCGGCCGAGGAGACCCGTCGCCTCAGCGGCGAGACCATGCGCCTGGACACCGAGGCCGCCTCCGCGGGCCGCCTCGCCTACATCTCGCGCGTCCCGCACGGCCCGGTCCTGGGCATCACCCCGTTCAACTTCCCGCTCAACCTGGTGGCGCACAAGGTGGCCCCGGCGATCGCGGCCGGCGCCCCGATCATCGTCAAGCCCGCCCCGGCGACACCGGTCTCCTCGCTGGTCCTGGGCGAGATCCTGGCCGAGACCGACCTGCCGGAGGGGATGTTCTCGGTGCTCCCGGTGCCCAACGACCGCGCCGGAGGGCTGGTCGAGGACCCGCGCCTGCCCGTCGTCTCCTTCACCGGGTCGGCTCCCGTGGGGTACGCGATCCTGGAGACGGTCCCGCGCAAGCACGTGACCCTGGAACTCGGCGGCAACGCGGCCGCGGTGGTCCTCGCCGACGCCGACCTCGACTGGGCCGCCTCGCGGATCGCCCTGTTCTCCAACTACCAGGCCGGTCAGAGCTGCATCGCCGTGCAGAGGGTGATCGTCGAGGCGTCGGTGCACGACGACTTCGTGGCCAGGCTCGTCCCGGCCGTCGAGGCCCTGGTCGTCGGCGACCCCGCCGACGAGAAGACGCAGGTGGGCCCGCTCGTGTCCGTCGAGGCCGCGGAGCGCGTGGAACAGTGGGTCGGCGAGGCCGTCGCGGCCGGTGCCCGCCTGCTGACCGGCGGCACCCGCGACGGCGCGACCGTCGCGCCGACGGTCCTCGCCGACGTGCCGGCCGACGCCAAGGTCTCCTGCGAGGAGGTCTTCGGCCCGGTGATGATCGTCCAGACGGTGTCCGGAGTGGACGAGGCGTTCGCCACGGTCAACGATTCCAAGTACGGCCTGCAGGCCGGGGTGTTCACCCGCAGTCTCGACAATGCCTTCCGGGCCAACCGGGAGCTTGAGGTCGGCGGAGTGATCATCGGTGACGTGCCGTCGTACCGCGCCGACCAGATGCCCTACGGCGGGGTCAAGGACTCGGGCGTCGGCCGCGAGGGCATCCGCTCGGCCATCGCCGACCTCACCTACGAGAAGGTCATGGTCCTCACCGGCCTGACCCTCTGAGCCCGCCCGGTGCCCCGGTCGCGGTGTCCCGCGGCCGGTTCACCGGTGACGGCACCTCGAACCGGTCGCGGCTTCCGGTGTCAACGAGGCCCGCGCTCCTCCCCACCGGAGCCGCGGGCGCCCGGAGGCCACGGCCGCCTCGATTGTCATGACGTTGCGGCCATGGCGTAGAGCTCCCTGGCCGAGTCGCCGAAGTAGGGGCCGTACATGGTGCGGTGGTCGTCGCTGTATTTGAAACTGCTGACCGAGACGATCGTGCCGCGGCCGGTGGAGGGGTCGAAGCCGCTCAGCCACGGGCCCCCGCTGGATCCGGCGGTCATGTCGCAGCGCATCCCCTGGTCGCCGGTCTGCCCGTTCGGGTCGTCGCGGAGCGTGCCCGCGCAGTAGACCAGGTGCTCGCCGTCGTAGGGCGAGTCGGCGGGGAAGCCGAAACCACTGGCGGGGCGCCCTCTGGGGATGCCGAAAGCGATCTGCTGACCGCCGACGGCGTCGCCGAGGTGCTTGCCGTCACTGGTGTTGACCGCCACCATGCCGATGTCGTGGCTGTCGTCGCCGCCGCGCGACCAGGGACCCGCGACGAACATGCGGCGCGCGGTGTACTGCCCGTACGGGCGGCGGCCCTGGGAGTAGCCGGGGACGAAGGTCCAGTTGTCGGCCCAGGCGCCGGCGCCGTCCTTGACGCAGTGGCCGGCGGTCACGACCAGATCCCTGTTGGCACTCCTGACCGAACTCGCCGAGCACACGAAGTCACTGCCCTTGATGGTCAGGAACACCCGCCCCGTGGTGCGTTCGACCATCCCGCCGGAGGTCCAGCGGGTGCCGGAGGTGCGTGCGGCGGCGCCGTTCGGGCTCCGGTGGGGGGCGACCCCCCGGCCGGCTCGGGCGAAGAGCCGCCCGAGCAACCCGCCGGCCTTCGAGAGCCGGTCGACGGGGAGCGCCGAGGCCATCCGGCGGGGGGTCCAGTAGCCGAGCACGCGCTTTCGCTCCGACGCGGTTGGAGCGATCGTGTGCTCGACGACGTCCGGCATGCCGGACGTCGCGACTTTCGCGGTGAGAAGGGGGACGGGGGCGTTCGCGATCCGCTGCCCGGACTCGGCGGCCGTCTGCCGGATGGCCGTCACGCCGGTCGTCGGGACGCCCAGCAGCCCGGCGACGAGCGGGGCGGCCGCAAGCAGGGGGAGGCTTGAGGTCATGAGGCCCGAGTTTGCACTACGGAGAGTGTTTCTGCGATTACTTTAGGGTATTCGGGGGCGTCGAGGGCCCGGTGAGTCTCAGGGGGCGCCGGTTGTCTGGGCGGCCTCGTAGACGGCCTGCGCGTCGGTGCCGAAGTACGGGCCGAACATCCAGCCGGAGGCGAAGTCGTACTTGAAGCTGTTCACCGAGTTCAGGGTGCCCAGGCCGGTGCTCTCGTTGAAGCCGAGGAACCAGGGACCGCCGCTCGACCCGCCGGTCATGTTGCAGTTCAACCCGATGTCGCGGGACATCAGGAAGTCGTCGAAGGCCCGTCCGGCGCAGTAGACCAGCTTGGAACCGTCGTAGGGACCGGCCGCCGGGTAGCCGAAGGAGTGCATCTGCGCCCGGCGCGACTGGTTGAAGGAGACGCCCTGGCCGCCGACCACGTCGGTCAGCGACCTGCCGTTCAGCGGGGCCACCACGGCCGAGGCCACGTCGTAGTTGATGTCCTCGGTGTTGTTCCACTGCGGGGTGGTGTAGAGCGTGGTCGCCACCCATGTGCCGTAGGGCCGGTTGCCGTTCTCGTATCCCGGGACGAACACCCAGTTGCTGTGGAAGGCCCCGCCCATCCGCACGCAGTGCCCCGCGGTGATCACGGTGCTCCTGTTCTCACTCGTCACCGCGTTCGCCGAGCACGAGGCGTTGCGGCCCTGGTAGGTGAAGAAGACGCGGCCGGTGGTCTTGGCGATCGCCCCGCCGCGGGTCCACGGCGCGCCGGTGGAGGCGCGGACGGCCGCCGTGCCCTTGGCGGCCATGCCGGTGGCCGGGACGGCCTCGCCGTCCGGCGTGGTCGCGGGGATGGAGACGGGGTCGGCCGCGGCCTGCGCCGCGATCGCCGCCGAGGTGAGGCGGGCACCTTCCTTCTCCGGGATGAGGGTGGCGAGCGGCTGTGCCGCCTCCATCTTCGCCTCCGTCCAGTAGCGCTGGACGGTCCGCTGCTCCGCCTTGGTGTCGGCCGCCTCCTTCTCGACCGGCTGGGGGACGGCCCGCGTCGCGGTGACGCCCCCGCCCGTACCCGGGCCGCCCGCACCCGTGCCCGTGGCGCCGTGCGCGATCGTCGCGGTGAGCAGAGTGCTTCCCGCGACCGCGGTGAGAAGGGGGATGAGTCGTGCTGTGCGTCGCATATGTACCTCCCGAGGCCCGTTGCTGTTCCGGGAAGCTAGTGCGCCGTACGTGCGTATTTCTCAAGATTTACAGCTATTGATATGACGGAATTCGGACTTAAATATCGCCTTTTATCGCGTGTTTCACGTCTAACAGATTTCCGTGTGGATGAGGCCGATTCGACAGCGCGGCCCGAGCCGGGAGAATGGGACGGTGCAGCCAGACACCGTCCGCTCCGTCGTCCTGCTCGGCTCGACCGGGTCCATCGGGACCCAGTCCCTTGACGTCATCGCCCGCAACCCCGGCCGGTTCCGGGTGGTCGCGCTGGCCGCCTACGGTGGCCGGATCGACCTGCTGGCCCGGCAGGCGGCCGAGTTCAGGCCCGACGTGATCGCCGTCGCCGATCCCGCCGCGGTGCCGGAACTGCGCGAGGCCCTGGCCGCGCGCGGGGTGGACGCGCGGGTGCTGGCCGGTCAGGAAGGGGTGGCGGAGGCCGCCTCCTGGCCCGCCGACGTCGTGCTCAACGGCATCACCGGCGCGCTGGGGCTGACCTCCACGCTGGCCGCGCTGGAGGCCGGCCGGGCGCTCGCGCTCGCCAACAAGGAGTCGCTGATCGTCGGAGGGCCGCTGGTCAAGCGCCTGGCCAAGCCGGGCCAGCTGATCCCGGTCGACTCCGAGCACGCCGCGCTGGCCCAGTGCCTGTGGGCGGCGGGTCCCACCGGCCCCGACGCCTCCGCCGTGCGGCGCCTGGTCGTCACCGCGAGCGGCGGGCCCTTCCGCGGCAGGTCGCGCGCGGACCTCGCGGAGGTGACCCCCGAGCAGGCACTCGCCCACCCCACCTGGTCGATGGGACCGGTGATCACGGTGAACTCCGCCACGCTCGTCAACAAGGGGCTGGAGGTCATCGAGGCGCACCTGCTCTTCGACATCGGCTTCGAGCGCATCGACGTCGTGGTCCACCCGCAGTCGGTCATCCACTCGATGGTCGAGTTCGTCGACGGCTCGACCATCGCCCAGGCCAGCCCGCCCGACATGCGCCTGCCCATCGCGCTGGCCCTCGGCTGGCCCGAGCGGGTCGCCGACGCCGCGCCCGGCGTCGACTGGACCGCCGCCCACACCTGGACGTTCGAGCCGCTCGACGACGGAGCCTTCCCCGCCGTCGCGCTGGCCCGCCACGTCGGCGCGGCCGGCGGCACGGCACCGGCCGTCTACAACGCCGCCAACGAGGTCTGCGTCGAGGCGTTCCTGGCCGGTCGGCTGCCCTTCCTCGGCATCGTCGACACCGTGGCCTCGGTGGTCTCCGAGCACACCGTCACCGAGGCCGGATCGGTGGCCGAGGTGCTCGATGCCGACTCCTGGGCACGGATAAGGGCACGGGAGCTCACCGGGACTGCCTAGACTGGTGAGCGTCGTCGACTCTTCAAGGGCTGAAAATGACTTCTGTTGCTCTCGGAATCCCGTCCGTAAGGACCAGGCCGATCGCCGAGCGACGCATATCTCGTCAGATCATGGTCGGCTCCGTCCCCGTGGGCGGGGACGCGCCGGTCTCCGTCCAGTCGATGACCACCACGGTCACCGCCGACGTCAACGCGACGCTCCAGCAGATCGCCGAGCTGACCGCCTCGGGCTGCCAGATCGTCCGGGTCGCGGTCCCCTCGCAGGACGACGCCGACGCGCTGCCGACCATCGCCAGGAAGTCGCAGATCCCGGTGATCGCCGACATCCACTTCCAGCCGAAGTACGTCTTCGCCGCGATCGAGGCGGGCTGCGCGGCGGTCCGGGTCAACCCCGGCAACATCAAGAAGTTCGACGACAAGGTCGGTGAGATCGCGCGGGCCGCCGCCGACCGCGGCGTGCCGATCAGGATCGGCGTCAACGCCGGCTCGCTCGACCCCCGCCTGCTCCAGAAGTACGGCAAGGCCACCCCCGAGGCGCTGGTGGAGTCGGCGCTCTGGGAGTGCTCGCTCTTCGAGGAGCACGGCTTCCGCGACATCAAGATCTCCGTCAAGCACAACGACCCGGTCGTGATGGTCCAGGCATACCGCCTGCTCGCCGCCCGGTGCGACTATCCGCTCCACCTCGGTGTCACCGAGGCGGGCCCGGCCTTCCAGGGCACGGTCAAGTCCGCCGTCGCCTTCGGGGCCCTGCTCGCCGAGGGGATCGGCGACACCATCCGCGTGTCGCTGTCCGCCCCGCCGGTCGAGGAGGTCAAGGTCGGCAACCAGATCCTGGAGTCGCTCAACCTGCGCGAGCGCGGCCTGGAGATCGTCTCCTGCCCCTCCTGCGGGCGCGCCCAGGTCGACGTCTACACCCTGGCCGAGCAGGTCCAGGCGGGGTTGGAGGGGCTGAAGGTCCCGCTCCGCGTCGCGGTGATGGGGTGCGTCGTCAACGGCCCCGGTGAGGCCCGCGAGGCCGACCTCGGTGTCGCCTCCGGCAACGGCAAGGGCCAGATCTTCGTCAAGGGCGAGGTCATCAAGACCGTTCCCGAGTCGCAGATCGTGGAGACCCTGATCGAGGAGGCGCTGCGCCTCGCCGAGCAGATGGGCGTGGAGGTCGACCTCGACGACGACGTCACGGGCCCCCAGGTCGTCGTCGGCTAGGCACCGTCCCGCTTCCCGCACCTGTCCGCCCCCCGGTCGCTCTCTCGCCGCCGGGGGCGCACCTTTTGCGGGGTGCTCTCCGCCGGAGATTTCCGTTTTCCGGTCTCCGTAGCCTCCGTGGCCGTTTGCAGCGTTCTGCTGGCCCACCTGGTGGCGCCGTCCGACCTGGGATCATTACACTTAGCAATCATCTGACTACACTTTGCTAGATATCCGGTTGTGTCCCGGGTGAATCGCGCCACCTCCGGGAGACCATCGCCTCTGCCGTACGAGTAGGGGGACCGCATAGTGAAGAAGAGGGTCGTCGGGATTGCCGCGAGCATCGCGATGCTGGCAGCCGCGGTGGGAGTGCCGCAGGGGGCGGTGGCCCAGGGCAGGGAGGGGCTGGTCTGGGGGCCCTGCGAGGGCGGGACCTCGGTGCCCGGGGTGATGCCGTCCGTTCCCGGGCAGTGGGCGGACAGCCGGATGGAGTGCGCCACGCTGAGTGTGCCGCTCGACTACGACAACCCGTACCAGACCATCAACATCGCCCTGAACCGGATCAGGGGGAGGGCCACCCACGACCGTCTCGGTGCGCTGCTGGTCAATCCAGGCGGTCCCGGGGCGTCCGGTCGCGATCTGGTCAAGGGCGTCGTGGCAGGGCTTCCCGGCGGCCTGGCCGACCGGTTCGACGTGATCGGTTTCGACCCGCGCGGGGTGGGGGCCAGCGAGCCGGCGCTGAGCTGTGTCGATCCCGTGGAGTACTACAAGCCGCCCCGTCCCGACCAGGTGCCGGTCACCAGGCGGGACGAGAGCGTGCTCATCGACCGGGCCCGCGAGTACGCCCAGGCGTGCGGCGTCCGGTGGGGCTGGATGCTGCCCCACATGACCACGGAGAACTCCGCCAGGGACATGGACCTGATCAGGGAGGCGCTCGGCGAGTCGAAGATCAGCTTCCTGGGCTACTCGTACGGGACCTACCTGGGCGCGGTCTACGCGACGCTCTTTCCCGGTCGGCTCAGGCGGCTCGTCCTGGACAGCGTGGTGGATCCGCGCGGTATCTGGTACCGCTCGAACCTGAGCCAGAGCATCGCCTTCCAGAGCAGGCACCGGGAATTCCTCAGCTGGATCGCCCGTCACAATCCGGTCTACCGGCTGGGCACCACCGAGAGGGCCGTCTCCTTCGCCTGGGACGCCATGCGTACCCGGTTGGGCGGCCACCCCGCGGCGGAAGTGATCGGCCCGAGCGAGCTCGACGACCTCTACACCGTCGGCGGCTACTCCGACGCCGTCTGGCCGCAGCTGGCCAAGGCCTTCTCCGCCTACGTCAAGAAGGGGGAGACGGCACTCCTGCTCAACGCCTACCGCAAGCACGCGGAGAACGACGCCAAGGACGAGAACAACTACGCCGTCTACCTGGCGGTGCAGTGCAGCGACGCCGTCTGGCCGCGCGACTGGACACGCTGGCGGACGGACATGACCAGGGCCAACGCCAGAGCACCCTTCCTCACCTGGCCCAACGCCTGGTACAACGCGCCGTGCGCGTTCTGGCCCGTGCAGGGAGGCACCCCCGTGCGGGTGCACGACAGCACCATGCTGCCACCGGTCATGCTGATCCAGGGCGAGCGTGACGCCGCCACCCCGTACACGGGGGCGCTGCGGATGCGTACCCTGCTCCGCGGCTCCCGGCTGCTGGCCGTGCCCGGTGGCAACCACGGGATCTCGCTCAACGGGAACGCCTGCGTCGACCGTCGCCTGGCCGCCTACCTGCGGGACGGCACCCTCCCCGGTGGAGCACGGCGGGACTCCGGCGGCCCGGACGCCCGTTGCCCCGGCCTGCCGCTGCCGGTGCCCGTGCCGGTGATCGGACCCTCGCCCGTCCGGGTGCCCGCCGGGCACCCGGGGGGAAGGACGATCTAGCAGGTAGATGAGATGCTCTGTGTTGGTTCCTGCCAAAATCGAGGGGGTCGCGTAGGCTGAGCATGTGATGCTGCGTACAACGGCGTCGCGCGTGCTCGACGACAACGATCGAGACGAGGTCCTGGCGCTTCTCGACATCGACCCCGTCGGTAACGTTTTCGTCGCCTCCAGGGTCCGTTCTGTCGGGCTCAATCCGGCCAGACTCGGTGGCCAGATGTGGGGGTTCGGGCCGCGCGGTGGCCTGACCTCCCTCTGTTACGCCGGGGCGAACCTGGTTCCGGTCAACGCCGGTACCGACGCCGTCTACGCCTTCGCCGAACGCGCACGCAAGCAGGGCCGCCGCTGTTCCTCGATCGTCGGCCCGGCCGACGCGGTCGAGGTGCTCTGGGAGCGGCTGGAGCCGCACTGGGGAGCCGCCCGTGCGATCCGCTGGGCGCAGCCGCTCATGGTGACCACGGAGCCGTCGCCGCTCCCGGCCGACCCGCTGGTGCGGCGGGTCCGGCCCGACGAGTTCGACGTCCTGCTGCCGGCCTGCGTGGCGATGTTCACCGAGGAGGTGGGCGTCTCCCCTGAGCTGGGGGACGGCGGAGCCCTCTACCGGTCCCGGGTCGCCGAGCTGATCAGGATCGGCAGGTCGTACGCCCGCATCGAGGGGGGCAGGGTCGTCTTCAAGGCCGAGATCGGCGCGGTGACGCCGCACGCCTGCCAGATCCAGGGCGTCTGGGTCCACCCCGACCTGCGTGGCCGCGGCCACGCGGTGTCAGGGATGGCCGCGGTGGTCAAGCACGCGCTCGACTACTTCGCGCCGGTGGTCTCGCTGTACGTCAACGACTACAACGCCCCGGCCAGGGCCGCCTACCGCAGGGCCGGTTTCGTCGAGGTCGGCACCTTCATGTCCGTGCTCTTCTGACCGGCGTCCCGCCGCTCCGGGCGGATCGCCGGTCTTCGAGCGACTCGGCCACCGGCGGATCGAGGTCGAGACCGTGCGCCTGGACGACCGGACGCTCACTCGTGTCCGGATGCCCGAGCCGCTTTCCGGGCTCGGCTCAGGGGCTGCGGACCAGGCAGGTCACGAGGTGCTCCAGCTCCGCCTCCGGGTCGGCGGTGAGACCGGCGTGGACCGGGCCCGTCTGCACGATCGTGCTGCGCGGGGCGGTCAGCCAGCGGAACCGGCTGCCCAACGGCTCCTCGGTCAGTGGTCCCTCGTCGCCGCCGCAGGAGCGCCGGTAGACGTCGAGCGCGTGCCGTACGCCGTCGAGGTCCACCTGGGGGTCGAGGGCGCGCAGGCGTGCCTCGTCCAGTTCCACGCGGGCGCACAGGTAGCCGCGTGGCTGGCAGTAGAGCAGCACGCCGGCGTTGATCAGCTCGCCGCGCTCCACCCGGGGGATGACCCGGATGATCGCGTACTCGTAGACGTCCTTCACCGGGTGTCCTTCCAGAACGCGCCCACCGAGCCGGGCTTTCCCTGCTGAGCCGCCGAGTCCTGGCCGGAGGCGGCCGAGGGGGCCGGCAGCCAGGTGCGCGGGCCCTGGGCGCGGGTCAGCAGGTGCTCGACGTACGCCTGCCGCACGGCCTGCGCCCCGTCGAACCCCGGCTCGTTCTCCAGCCACTCGTCGGGAACCTCGTCCACCACCCCGTCGAGCAGGTCCCTGGTGATCCTCTCGCTGAACTCGGCGTCGGCCTCGGACATCCGGGTGGCGAAGGGGGCCATCACATGGTCGCGCGCGTCGAAGCCGCGCAGCGGGTCGGCCGAGGGCCAGTTGTGGTGGAACCAGAGCGCGGCGCCGTGGTCGATCAGCCAGGTGTCGCCGTGCCACAGGAGCAGGTTCGGGTTGCGCCAGCTCCGGTCGACGTTGTGGATCAGCGCGTCGAACCAGAGCAGGCGGGAGGCGAAACCGGGCTCTGGAGGCCAGGCCAGCGGCTCGAAGCCCAGCGCGCCCGGCAGGAAGTCGACGGCCAGGTTGTTGCCCTCGCTGGCCTTGAGCAGGTCCTGGATCTCCTCGTCCGGCTCGCGGGCGCCGAGCTGTGGATCGACGTCGATCACCTTCAGCTCGGGCGTGCGGAAGCCGAGACGCCGGGCCAGCCCGGCGGACACGATCTCCGCCACCAGGACCCGGCGGCCCTGGCCGGCGCCGCGGAACTTCACGACGTGCGTGCCGAGGTCGTCCGCCTCCATGACCCCGGGGAGCGAGCCGCCCTCCCGCAGGGGCGTCACGTAACGGGTGGCTTTGATCTTTTCGAGCACCCGGCCAGGCTATCGGCTCGGGCCGCCGGGCGACCGGCCACCCGGCACGCGGGCCCGGCCGGGGCACACTGTGCCGGTTCGGCGCGGTGATCACCACCGCGGCCCGATACGGGGCCGTGCCGTGTCGGGCGAGGCGTCACATCTTCGAGACGACCTCCTCGGCGAAGCGCTCCATGGTGGCTATCTTGAGCTCGATGCCCTCGCCGTACCCGGCCTTCTCCTCGGGGGTGGCGAGCCACCAGGGCGCGGCCATCGTTCCGGTCACCCCCTTGTCGGCGAAGCGGCGGTAGGTGGCGGCGTCGGGCATGACCGCGAGCGGCGCGATGATCTGCAGGGCGTCTTCCGCCCTGCCGTACTCCTTGAGGTAGCGCCGCAGGTCGGCGAGGACCGGGTCGAGCTGCTCCTCGGTGTAGATCCGGTTGCCCATCCAGCCGTCGCCCGTCCTGGCCGCGCGGCGCAGCGCCGCCTCGCTGTCGCCGCCGACGAAGAACGGCACGGGCACGGAGGGTACGGGGGAGATCGAGAGCGGGCCGTAGTCGTAGTGGGTGCCGTGGTGGGTGACGGTGCCGCCGGCCCAGAGTTCGCGCAGGGCCGGGATCATCTCGTCCAGCCTGCGTCCCCGGGTGTGGAAGTCCTGGCCTGTCTGGACGAACTCCTCCTTGCACCAGCCGACGCCGACGCCGAAGGTCACCCGGTTCCCGGACAGGACCGCGGCCGTGGAGACCTGCTTGGCGACGGTGAACAGATCACGGGCCGGGGCGATGTAGACGTTTGGCGCGAAACGCAGGGTGGTGGTGACGGCGGCCATCGCGCCGATCGTCACCCACACGTCCGGCCAGTGCGTCCCGGCGTTCCAGCGGGGGGCGCCGGTTCTGGAATAGGGATAGGGCGACTCGAAATCGGCATAGAAGATGTGGTCCGACAGGGTGAGCGTGTGAATGCCGCACCGCTCCGCGGCCCTGGCCAGTTCGACGAACTGGCCGGTCTCGACGAATGACGCTCCAAGCCAGAACTGCACGGATCCTCCCGGGCTCCGAAATGCTGAAATTTCGATAGATGTCCCCCGGGGGAGCCGGGGGACGTCTGCGGGTGCCGTCCCTGTCCTTACTTCCCACCGGGATTCCCGACGGGGATTTCCCGGAGGGTGGGGACCTCTGGAGGGCCGGATCAGCGAAAGGTCAGTCGGAGAACTCGGGGATGACCTTGGTGGCGAACAGCTCCAGGTTGCGCTTGACGGTGTCGAGGGGCAGGACGCCCTGCTGCCCCTGCATGAACAGGCCGAACCACTCCAGGTCCGGCATCCGGTCGAGCATGCGCTGGATGCCGCGCTTGACGTCGTCGGGACCGCCGAGCAGGGCCATCTCGACCTCGTTCATGCGCTTGAAGTCGCCCTTCTCGGGGCTGATCGGCTGGTGCCTGTCGTCCTCCTTCTTACGCAGGACCTCCAGGTAGCCGAACGGCCCGAAGAAGGCGGCGAAGTCCTTCTGCATGCTCTTGCCATAGGTGGCGATGGCCTCCTCCTTGGTGTCGGCCATTCCTACGATCTTGAGGATGCCGGTGTGCTCGCCCAGCTTGTAGTCACGGCCGCACTTGGCCGACTCCTCCTGGTAGAGCCTGGCCTTGGCGGCGTGGTCGTCAGGGTTCGGGGTGAACATCCACGGCAGGATGTCCTCCTGCGCCGCCCTGACCACCGAGCGGTCGGAGATGGTGAACGGCTGCCACAGTTCCGGGTGGGGGTTCTGGTACGGCCGGGGGCAGACCGAGATCGCCTGGATCTTCCCGTCGTCGTCGAGCTCGCCCGGGGCGCCGAAGGCCCTGGTCCACTCCTGCGCGGGCCAGCCCTCGATCCCGTCGAAGGGCGAGGGGACCTCGTAGTCGAGCACGTCGGACTTGTAGCGGAGCGTCTCCTGGGTCCACGCCATCTTCATGATGTTCAGCACCTCGCCGAACACGTCGAAGTTGCGGTTGTCGGAGTTCGACCCGTCGGACCTGGCGGCCGAGGCGTGCCAGCGCTGCCCCAGCACGTTCATCCAGCGGTTCTGGTAGCCGCGGGCCACGCCGAGCCGGAGCCGGCCCTTGCTGAACTGGTCGAGCAGGGCCACGTCCTCGGCCGCCCTGATCGGGTCCCAGGCGGGCAGCACCAGGCCGAGCGGGGCGAGCAGGATGCGCTCGGTCCTGGCCGCCAGGTCGGTGAGGAACATCAGCGGGTTGACCGAGAACTCGAAACCCTCGGAGTGGAAGTGGTGCTCGGTCATCATCAACGCGTCGAAACCGATCTGGTCGGCGTGGACGGCGATCTCGCGCACCTCGTCCAGCAGCCTCTGGTACGACTCGGTGTCGCGCCCGATCGGCCTCCTGGCCTTCGCGTTCTCCTCCTGGCTGTAGCCCGAGCCGGGGATCTGCGGGTTGAGCATCAACGAGAACTTCACGGCAGGCTCCTTAGCCAGTTGGTGACGACGATGAGGAACTCGCCCGGACGTTCCTCGTGCAGCCGGTGACCGCTGCCCTCCCAGGTGACCGCCTTGGAGTGCGGGTTCTTGAACAGTCCGGCCTCCCAGGTCGCCTGGGAGGGGTCGAACCAGAAGGTGAGCACCGGGCAGGTCCGGCGCGCGAGGTATTCGTCGGAGTTGGGGCGCAGGCCGAGCGCGTCCGGACCGCCGAACATCGCCTCGAACGCCTGGAGCAGTACGTGCGGAGGAGTGGCGAGGATCCGGCGCCGGTGCCACTCGCGCAGCCACTCGGGCGTGGCGGCGGTCTGGGTCCACTCGTCGTTGCGCAGTGAGACCCCCACGACGTCCTCGCGCATCTGCTCGATCAGGGTGGGGAGGTATTCGCTCAGCGCCCCCGCGAAGCCGTAGCCGGGATCGACCGTGACCAGCGCCCTGACCAGCGAGGGATACTCCACGGCGAGGTGGGAGACGATCTGGCCGCCCATCGAGTGGCCGATGGCGACACAGGACTCCACGCCCAGGGCCGCGCAGAGCCCGGCGAGGTCGTCCGCCATCCGCCGGGGGGTGTTGCCCTCCTCGGGCGCGGAGGAGTAGCCGTGCCCGCGCATGTCCACCGCGATCACCCGATGGTCCCTGGCGAGGGTGGGAATGTGGTGGACCCACTCGTGGGAGTCGGCGCCCAGACCGTGGACGAGCAGCAGCGTCGTGTCGCCGGAGCCGTCGTCGGTGTGGAACAGCCGGACGTCGCCCAGATCCGTGAACGCCATCAGCGTCCTCCCGTGAGGATTGCCGTGTCCGCCGGCCGCGGTGCTCAGCCGTGCCCGGTGAACGCCTCGTCTTTGGTGACGTGAGCAAGCTACCCTAGGGATGATAAACGAGCAATCGCTTGGTTAACCAAGCGGGTCCGCTTGGCCGGGGCGTTCCCCCCGGCAACCTGGGCGGACGGCTGGGATACGGGACAGAATGTCCGGCGAAGACGGGGTGTCCGGCCGAGAGGCGAGACGTCCGTCGAAGGTCCGGGCGTGAAGACGGAGGCGCTGATGCGGCTGGGTGTCACGATGTTCGCCACCGACCGGTCCATGCCGGTCTCCGAACTGGCCGGGGCGGCCGAGGAGCGCGGGTTCGCCTCCCTCTACCTGCCGGAGCACACGCACATCCCCATCTCCCGCCGTACGCCCCCGGCCGCGGGACAGGCGGTGCTCCCCGAGGAGTACCGGCGCACGCTCGACCCGCTCGTCGCGCTCTCCCACGCCGCCGCCGTGACGAGCGAGATCACCCTCGGCACCGGCATCATGCTCGTCGCCCAGCGCGAACCCCTGGTCACCGCCAAGGCCGTCGCCACCCTCGACCACCTCTCCGGCGGCCGGGTGGTGCTCGGCATCGGGTTCGGCTGGAACGTCGAGGAGGTCGAGGATCACCTCGGCCCGCAGGGTTTCCGCTCCCGCCGCGACGTGGCCCGCGAGCACATGCTGGCGATGAAGGCCCTGTGGAGCCGGGAGGAGGCCGGTTTCGACGGCCGCCACGTCGGCTTCGAGCCCTCCTGGTCCTGGCCCAAGCCGATCTCCGGTCCCCCCGTCTACGTGGGCGGGGCCGCGGGCCCCAAGCTCTTCGCCCACGTCGCCGAGTACGCCGACGGCTGGATGCCGATCGGCGGCCGGGGGATCAGGGCCGCCCTCCCCGCCCTGCGCGAAGCCTGCGACAAGGCGGAACGCGAGATGGCCAAGGTCATCCCCTTCGGCACGCTCCCCAACGCGGAGAAACTCGACTACTACTCCGAACTGGGCATCGAGGAGGTCGTACTCAGCCTTCCCAGCGCCGAGGCCGACCAGATCCTCCCCATCCTCGACGAGTACACGGCCTTCCTCCGCTGACCGGCCGCAGTCCGGGCATTCCCGGTGGGCACGAGGTCGTGGACCCGTTCAGGTCGCCGACTCCGGGGAATGACGCGCCGGGGCCTGGCCCCGCGGGCCGTACCGGATGGCCGGCCCGGCACCGGCTCTGTGCTGGGCGTTGGCGATTCGGGAGGTGTGTCGGGACTTGCCCTGACCTGAGCATCACATGAATATCACGGTGAGGGAGAGAAGACCTGTCTGCCCGTTGACTGTCGGCGATGCTTCTTCTTGAGTGAGAAGGGTGGCGGCGAGGGGAGGCTCGCGTGCCGTATGCGCAGCCGCTCAGAACGGGGGATCCGGCGGCGCTCGGTGAGTACGAGATCATCGGGCGGCTCGGAGAGGGAGGCCAGGGAGTGGTCTATGTCGGGGTGCGCCCCGACACCGGATCAGAGCCCTACGCGGTCAAGCTTCTGCACGGCTCGGTGGGGGAGAACCCTGAGATCTTCCTGCGCGAGGTCGAGCTGGCGAAGCAGGTGGCCCGGTTCTGCACGGCCCAGATGATCGACGCCGGGCTGGACGGCGACCGGCCCTACATCGTCAGCGAGTACGTCGACGGCCCGTCGCTCCACCGCGAGGTCGCGGTCAGCGGGCCCCGCGAGGGAGGCCGGCTGGAGCGTCTGGCCATCGGCACGGCCACCGCGCTCGCGGCCATCCACCGGGCCGGGATCGTGCACCGCGACTTCAAACCGCAGAACGTGCTGCTCGGTCCGGACGGGCCGAGGGTCATCGACTTCGGGCTGGCCAGGGCGCTGGACGCGGCGGCCACCCAGAGCGGGCGCGGTGCGGGTACTCCGGCCTACATGGCGCCCGAGCAGGTGGAGGGCGCCGAGATCAACCCGGCGGCCGACGTCTTCGCCTGGGGCGCCACGATATGTTTCGCGGCCAACGCCCAGGCGCCCTTCGGCCAGGACTCGATCGCGGCGGTCCTGAACCGGATCCTCACCGCGGCCCCGCAGCTGGGGCGCCTCGACGGGCTGCTCGGCGCGCTGGTGGTCGACTGCCTGGACAAGAATCCCGGTAACCGTCCCAGCAGCCGGGAGCTGCTGCTCGCGCTGCTCGGCAACGACGGGCACAGGTCGGTGCTCGACTCCCGGACCCCTCCGGTGCCCGGCGGTCTCGCCCTGCGGGCCGGCTCCGGCGAGCCTGACGTCTCAGACCCGTCCGGCGTGTCCGATCCCGCTGATTCCTCGGATACGCCCGGTTCCTTCGATGTGCCGGGCCTCGCGGGGAGGTCGCGCACCTCCGGGTCCGCCTGGCGGGCGATGTCCGGTGGGCGCGGGCACTTCACCGAAGGCGAGGACTTCGACGAGCCCCGCACTCACCCGGGGCGGGCGGCCACCAGGGCGTCGATGGCGGTCTCCGGGGCGCTGCTGGTGAGCGCCGCGGTGCTGGTGGGGGTGCTGGTCCCGGCACTGAGCGGTGTCACCCCGAAAGGCGCGGCGGTACCGCCGGCGGTGCCGGTGGTGGAGAGCAGTCCCCAGGTCGAGACGGCGCCGCAGCCGAGCAGGACGAGCCCGCCGGTCAGGCCACTCCCGACGAATCCGGCCAAGCCGCCGCGCGCGGAGGGTGTCAGATCCTCCCCGCTGCCACCGTCCGAGGTCACGACGGTCGTGCCGGCCCTCGTCGGGCTGGACCGTTCCGGGGCGGTGCGCCTGATCGAACAGGCCGGGCTGGTCGCCGGGACCGTCCAGGAGGTCAACTCCGACCGGCCGGTCGGGGAGGTGCTCGCGAGCAACCCGGTGGCGGGGACCACACTGCCGAGGAAGGGCAAGGTCAACCTGGAGGTCTCCGCGGGGATCCAGGTGCCCACGCTGGTCGGCCTCGCCAGGAGTGCCGCCCAGGCGGCGCTTACCCAGGCCGGGCTGGTCGCCGGAGGGGTGAGTACGCGCTGCTCGGACCAGCCGGCCGGGCGGGTGCTGGCGAGCACCCCCGGTGCGGGCAAGCGCGTCTCGCCGGGCAGCGTGGTGGCGCTCGTCATCTCCAGGTACGGCGTTCCGGTGCCGTCGATCACCGGCCAGAGCGCGGCCGATGCCTCGAACACGCTCGGCGGGGCGGGTTTCGCGGTACGGACCCGGGCGCGGCTGGTCACCGACGACGCTCAGGACGGTGTGGTGCTGGCGCAGAGCGTGGCGCCGGGCACCTGTGCCCGGCCGGGCGCGACGGTCGTGATCACGGTCGGTGTGGCGGGCCAGAGCGGGCCCGGCCCGGGGCCTGGTCCGGGGCCGAGCCACGGTCCGGGGGAGACCACCGCGCCTCCCGATCCTCCCGACTCGCCGGATCCGGTGCCCGGGGAGGCGGCCCCGTCGGGATGACGGCGTCCCGGTACGGCGGCGGGCCGGGGCGATGGGCGCCCGCGGGGGAGCGGGGAACTCGGGTGTGGTGTTCGCGGGGCGGCGGGGTAGCGGTCAGATGGCGGCCAGGACGGTGGCCAGCAGGGCCTTCCTGACGTCCTCCTGGGGGAGGTCGATCGTCTTGACCACCCCGTACTGGAGCGACCCCAGCAGGGCCCAGGCCCAGACCCGGCGGTCGGGATCGGGGTCGGGTCCGGCCAGCCGGTGGTAGATCTCGTCACGGAAGGCACGGATGATCTCGCCGGGGGAGCCGGGTGGCGCATCGTCGGCGCCGCCGATGTCCTCCATGATCAGCCGGATGATCGCCCGGTACCTGACCACGAAGGTCACCAGAGCCTCGACGAAGGCGCGGTCGTCGTCGAAGTCGCTCTCGATCAGGACCATGATGTCCTCGGCGGCGGGGGCGAGCAGCTCGGTGGCCAGCCGGTCCTTGGGATGGAAGTGGTAGGCGACGGCGGTCTTCGTCAGGCCGACGGCCGCGGCGATGTCGGCCAGCGAGGTCGCCGCATAGCCGCGCTCGGCGAACAACCGGCGAGCGGCGTCGAGGATCCGGCGGCGCGTGTCGTGTCCATGTTCAAGTGTGGTCATCGTCTCAATCCCACGCTATTGGGAGTATTTCCCAGTTTGCGCGCCTACTCTCGTATCGTAGGTTCTGTACGGCCGTACAGTACGGCGTTTCAGGCACATTTCAGACTTTAATAGGGCGGTCACCGAATGTCTGGTTTGCTGGGGCGGCTGGGGAGTTGGTGCGCGCGGCATGGCAAGGCGGTGCTGGCGCTGTGGGTCGTCGTCGCGGCACTGCTGATGGCGGGCTCGGTGCTGTTCCCCGGACCGGCCACCAACGACACCAGCCTCCCCGGCACCGACGCCCAGCGGGCGATGGACCTGCTGAAGGACGGCTTCGGCCCCGGTTACGAGATGGGTGGTTCGGTCCAGCTCGTCCTTTACTCTCCCGGTGGCTCCCTCATCGCCGAGCCGAGGAAGAGCGCGGTGGAACGTGCCGCGGAGCAGATCCGCAAGGTCCCGCACGTGGTGGAGGTGACCCCTCCCTCCCGGACGGGCGGGATCGCGCCCAGCCTGGAGATCGGTTTCATCGCGGTCAAGCTTGAGGGGCACGACACCACCAAGACGGCCGAGACCGCCAAGCTCCTCGTCGAGGCGGCCGAGCCCGCGCGGGCGGCGGGCCTGGAGGTCGTGCCCGCCGGCTCGTCGAGCCCGGCGAACAAGGAGATCAAGACCGGGACGAGCGAGATCATCGGAGTGATCTGCGCGCTGCTGGTCCTGCTGTTCGCGTTCGGCACCCTGGTCGCCGCGATGATCCCGATCTTCGTCGCGCTGGTCAGCATCGCGACCGGGCTCGGCACGATCGGCCTGCTCGGTCACCTGGTGGACGTGCCCAAGCAGGCGCCGATCCTGGCGACGATGATCGGCCTCGGCGTCGGCATCGACTACGCGCTCTTCCTGCTCAGCAGGCACCGCAAGCTGCTGGCCGACGGTGTGCCCGTCCACGAGGCGATCCGCCGGGTGGTCGCCAGCTCCGGCGGTGCGGTGGTGTTCGCCGGCGGCACGGTGATCATCGCGCTCAGCGCGCTCATGCTCGCCGACTTCCCCATGCTGCAGACGCTCGGCTGGATCACCGGCATCTCGGTGGTCTGCGCGGTGCTCACCGCCGTCACGCTGGTCCCCGCGCTGCTCGGGATGCTCGGCCACCGGGTCAACGCGTTCCGCCTGCCGTTCATGGGGCGCCGGGGCAGCCACGGCTCCTCCGGCTGGGCCTCGCTGGGCAACTGGGTGGCCAGGCGTCCCTGGAGCGTGCTCGCGCTCAGCGTCGTGCTCCTGGGAGCGCTCGCCGCCCCCGCCCTGGGACTCAAGCTGGGCACGCTCGACAACGGCTACGGCGATCGCGGCACCGACGCGCGGCGCTCCTACGAACTGCTGCAGGCCGGGTTCGGACCCGGCATGAACGGCCCGCTCGTCGTGGTGGCGGATCTGGAGACCCCGGTCGTCGACCGGAAGCCCGTCCCGGCCATATTGCAGAACCTGAAGGATCGCGTCGCGGACGTCGAAGGGGTGGCCCATGTCGGCGACCCGGTTCTCAACGAGCGCGGTACGGCGGCCCTGGTGCAGGCGATCCCCGACTACGCTCCCAGCGACCCCCGGGCGCTGGAGGTGGTCAAGGCGGTCCGCGCGATCGAGCTCAACGGAGCCAAGGTGCACGTGGGCGGTGAGGTCGCGGGCATGGCCGACGCCAACTCCAAGATCGCCGGGCGTACCCCGCTGGTCGTCGGCGTCGTGGTCCTGCTGAGCGCGTTGTTGCTGCTCCTGGCGTTCCGCTCGCCGGTCGTCGCGCTCAAGGCCGCGGTGATGAACCTGGTCTCGCTCGGCGCCGCGTTCGGCGCGCTCTCGCTGGTCTTCTCCCTGGGGTTGGGCAGTGGCCTGGTCGGCATGGACCCGCCGGTCAACGTGGACGCCTCCTATCTGAGCACGCTCTTCTTCACCGTGCCGATCGACAGCTACATCCCGCTGATGCTGTTCGCGATCCTGTTCGGCCTGTCGATGGACTACGAGGTCTTCCTGCTCACCGCCGTGCGGCAGGCGTACCTGAGGCACGGCGACAACCGCAGGGCGGTGGCCGAGGGGCTGGGGTCGACCGGCCGGGTGATCACTTCCGCCGCTCTGATCATGGTCTCGGTCTTCGTCGCGTTCGTCGCCTACCCCGACCCGATGGTAAAGATCTTCGGTGTCGGCCTGGCGGTGGCCATCGCGGTGGACGCCACGATCATCAGGGGGCTGCTGGTCCCGGCGACCATGGTCCTGCTCGGCAGGTTCAACTGGTGGTGCCCCGCCTGGCTGGACCGTCTCCTGCCCAACCTCTCCGTCGAGGGGCAGGAGGAGGACGAGGAGATCGAGGAGCCGAGCAGGGAACTCGTCGGCGCGGGTCGCGGCTGAGCCGAAGCGGCGACCGGGGAGGCCGTGCACGAGGGCGGCGGTCAGTCGAAGACGATGACGCTGCGGGCCACCGCCCCCTCGCGGACGTGCCGGATCGCCTCGTTGATCTCCTCCAGCGGGAGGCGCTCGCTGACCAGGCGATCGAGGTCGAGGCGGCCGCGCAGGTACTGCTCGGCGAGCATGGGCAGGTCCCTGATCGGGGCGGCGTCGCCGCCCTGGGTGCCCATCAGGCGTCTGGAGGCGAACAGCAGGCCCGGCTCGACACTGAGCGGCTCGCCCTGCGGCGGGCTGCCGACCATCACCGTCGTGCCGCCGGGCTGGGTGGAGGCGAGGGCGGCGCCGAGCACGCCGGCCACGCCGGTCACGTCGAAGGCGTAGTCCACGCCGCCCCTGACGATCTCGCCCACCTGCTTGGGCAGGTCGGTGACGAGGATCGTGTGGGTGGCGCCGAACTCCTCGGCCAGCTTCAGCTTCTGTTCGGCCACGTCCGCGGCGACGATGGTGGTGGCTCCGGCCAGCGCGGCGCCCTGGACGACGTTCAGCCCGACCCCGCCGCAGCCGACCACCAGCACGCTGGAGCCGGGGGTGACCTGCGCGACGTTCAGCACCGCGCCGACGCCGGTGATCACCCCGCAGGCCAGCAGGCACATGGTGTCGAACGGCGCGTCTTTTGCGATCTTCACGCACATCGCCTCGTTGACCACGGCGTACTCGGCGAACGAGCCGATGCCGATCATCGTCCTGGCGCCGTCGCCGTCCACGGTGATCCGGGTACCGCCGTCGCGCATCGTGCCCATGATGGCCGCCATCCTGGCGGGGCCGCCGCACAGGTGGAACCGGCCGGCGCCGCAGTTGCGGCAGCGCCCGCAGGCGCCGTTCATCGCGATGATCACATGGTCACCGGGTCTGACGCCGGTCACCCCGGCTCCGGTGCTCTCCACGATCCCGGCGCTCTCGTGGCCGAGTACGAAGGGGAGCCGTCGCACCACCGGGCTCTTGCCGTCCAGCGCCTTGATGTCGGACCCGCAGACGCCGGACGCCTTGATCCGCACCCGCACCTCGCCGGGTCCCGGGTCGGCGATCTCGACCTCGCGTACCTCCAGCGCCGTGCCGAACCCGGTGAGTACGGCCGCACGCATCAACATGTCCGCTCCCGTCGAGCCGAGGGCCCCGTGCGCTCCGCACGTCGGCCCGGAGCGGCATTATAAGCAAGCAATTGCTTGGTTATCCACCCTGTCGGGGCACCGCTCCGCCTTCCAGGTGGTCGAGTGGCCCGTGTGGGGGGTGTGGTGATCTTCCATTGACACCCCCGGATGCCAAATCTACGCTGACGAAACCAAGCGAGCGCTAGGCCAAATTGCGTCGAGCGCGCGCCGCACGGCACGGCACGGCAGGGAGCGACCTATGAGACGGCAGGCAGTGCGACTCATCGGCCTGGTGGCCGCGGCGGCGCTCGCCGCAGGCGGCTGCGCGGCCGAGCAGAAGGCCGCGGGGGGCGGTGGCTCCGAGGGGGCGGCGGGGGTGACCGCCACGACGGTCAAGGTGGGCGGCGTGCTCACCAAGACCAGCGCGAGCGGCTACTCCACCAAGGACGCGGAGATCGGGGCCAGAGCCAGGTTCCAGCGCGCGAACGAGGCCGGCGGCGTGCACGGACGCACCATCGAGTTCATCGGGGCCGAGGACGACAACCAGGACGCGGCCAAGGGGGATGCGGCGGCCAAGAAGCTGGTCCAGAAGGACAGGGTGTTCGCGCTGGTCCCCGTGCACGCGCCCAACTTCGGCGGCGCGACCTTCCTGGAGCAGCAGGGCGTGCCGTGGTTCGGCTGGGCCACCGGGCCGCAGTGGTGCGGCACGAAGACGGGCTTCGGCTACAACGGCTGCCTGGCGCCGCAGCCGGGCGCGGGCTCGCAGACCTGGTGGGGCAACCAGATGGCCGAGCTCATCGGCGGCTCGGCGGGCAAGAGCGTCTACATCCAGACGAGTGACTCCAGCGGCAGCAAGTACGGGGGCAAGACCATCTCGCAGTCCTTCGAGGCCGCGGGCTTCAAACTGGTCGGCCTCAACTCGGGTCTGCCCGCCGCGGCCCCGCCGCCCGACTGGCTCCCGTACATCAACAAGATCATGACCTCCGACGGCGGCGGGCCGCCGGACCTGGTGGTCTCGATCATCGCCGGCACCAAGTTCAACGTCGGCCTGTACGGCGCGCTGAAGAAGGCCGGCTACCAGGGCCTGATCTCCGACGCGACCAGCTACGACGCCGCGATCCTGGCGGACCCGGCGATCGCCCAGGCGCTCGAAGGCGTGATCGCGGCCCCCATGTTCGAGCCCTTCGAGTCGCAGGCCCCGGAGATCGCGCAGCTCAAGGCGGACGTGGAGAAGGCCGCGCCGGGGACTCAGCTCACCCAGCATCTGGCCATCGGCTACTGGGCGGCCGACATCTTCCTCAAGATCCTGGAGCAGACCGGCAAGGAACTGACCAGGGAGAGGTTCCTGGCCGCGGCCAACGGCTCCTTCGACTACGAGAATCCCGGCTTCGGCCGGATCCGCTATCCCCGGGACCATACCGAGCCCAACGGCTGCGGCGCCCTGGTCAAGCTGGAGGGGGGCGCCTTCAAGGTGGCCAAGAACATGAAGTGCTTCGACAACGTCCCGCTGAAATAGCGGGCGCGGGCTTGCCGCTCACGCGTCTGGCGGGCCACGTGAGCGGCGAGCCGGGGGCACCTCCGGCTGCCCCGCCGACCCTCACCCGTCAACCCCACCATCCGACCGTCGTCCTCTTCGGGGAGCGGCTCCGGCCCGCGCGAAGGCCGGTCGTACCGATCCCGCAGGCGAACGGGTCACACCCGTGAGCAGTCAGCAACCAGGCGCGAAATTCCGGGGTGAAGGCCCTTATGTCCGAGCTTGTTGGTTACATTCTCAGCGGCCTCGTCACCGGAGCCGTCTTCGCGGTCATGGCCTCGGGGCTGACCCTGTCCTACGCGGCGACGGGCGTGTTCAACTTCGCCCACGGGGCCATCGGGTTCCTGGCCGCGCTGCTGTACTTCGAACTCAACGTGGGCCTCGGGCTGCCCGCCTGGGCGGCCGGGGTGGTCGCGGTGGCGCTCTTCGCACCGCTGCTCGGATACCTGCTGCACAGGGTCATGTTCCGCGGCCTCGCCCAGGCGGGGGAGACGGCGCAGATCGTCGGGACCATCGGCCTGACGATCGCGCTCCCGGCACTCGGGCTGCTGGTGGTCGACCTGGTCGCCGAGCCGCTCGGGCTGCCACGTGCCGACGCGACCTCGCTGCCGCGCGGCCTGGGCCCCTACCCGGCGGTCACCTACGCCTTCGGCGGCGTCCACCTCGACTCCGACCAGCTCATCACCTTCGCCTTCGCGGTGCTGGCCGCCGCGGGGCTGTGGGCCTTCATGCGGCACACGCCGTACGGCCTGAGAATGCGCGCCTCGGTGGACTGCCGCGGGCTGGCCACCCTGCGCGGGATCGACGTCGACGCCTCCTCGGCCATGGCCTGGACGCTCAGCTCGACACTCGCCGGGCTCGCCGGGGTGCTGGCGGTCTCGACCCTGGGCCTGGATTCCACCGCGTTCACCGTGATGCTGTTCGTCTCGGCGACGGCCGCGGTGTTCGGCCGGCTCCGGTCGATCCCGTGGACGTTCGCGGCCGGGCTCGGGCTCGGCGTGGTGCAGAACCTGGTCGCGGGGTACGCGGACTTCGCCGAGGACGTCACCGGACTGCGCACGGCGGTACCGGTGATCCTGCTGTTCGTCGGGCTGATCCTGCTCAACCGGTCCAGGGGCCGCATCGCGGGGTCCGCCGCCGAGGACGCGCCGCCGCCCGACCACCTGGCCGACCTGCCGCCGTGGCGGCGGCGCCTGCCGTGGGCGCTCGGCCTGATCGCGCTGCTGGCCTGGACCCTCACCCGCCCGGCCGATGACTTCTACGTGAGCGTGGTGGCCCAGGGGCTCGTCCTCGCGCTGATCTTCTGCTCGTTCGTGGTCGTCACCGGCATCGGCGGCATGGTCAACCTCGCGCAGGCGTCCTTCGCCTCGATGGCCGCGCTCACCTGCGGCTGGGCGTTCTCCTCCGGCCTGCCCCTACCGGTGGCGATCCTGCTGGGGGTGCTCGGCGCGACAGCGGTCGGCGTGCTCGTCGCGCTGCCCGCCCTCCGGCTGGGCGGCCGGATTCTCACCCTGGCCACGCTCGCCCTCGCCCTCCTCGCCGACCAGGTGCTCTTCCAGATCGACGAGTTCAGCAACGGCACGATCGGCTGGCCGCTGCCCGCCCTCGGACTGGGGTTCGCCGACACCACCGACCCCCGGGTACGGGTCCTGCTGCTGCTGGCCCTGATCGGGCTGGTCGGGCTCCTGGTGCGGAACCTGGAACGGTCGGCCTCGGGCCGGGCGGTCCTGGCGGTCCGCTCCGCGCCCGCCGCCGCGACCACCTCCGGCATCTCGGCACCCCGTACCAAGATCATGCTCTTTGCCCTGGCCTCCGGGATCGCGGGGCTGGGCGGAGTGCTGTTCGCGATCTCCAAGGGCTCGGTGACGGCCACCGACCTGCCGGCCTTCTCGGGTTTCGTCTGGCTGGCCGTGGTCGTCCTGCAGGGCGTCCGCAGGATCGGCGGCGCGGTGCTCGGCGGGCTGATCGCCGCGATCTTCCCCGAGCTGCTGGCCGGGTGGCACGTCTCCGCGCACGTCGGGGCGATCCTCTTCGGGGCCGGCGGGATGATCCTGGCCAGGCATCCGGACGGGGTGCTCGCCCAGCTGGGCGAGGCCCGCCACCGCCGCCGCACGCGCGGTGACCGCGCCGCGGCCCTCCAACGCGAGACACCCCCGCGCGAGGGGGACGAGAGCGCGGGGCCCGCTCCGGAGCCGAAGGCGATGAACGGGACCGGCCACCGTCCGGTCACCGCGCCGCCGCGGGCACCCGCCGCCGAGGACGCGCTGTTCCGGCTGGAGGGCGTGGTCGCCGGGTACGGGGACGTCACGGTGCTGCGCGGGGTGGACCTCGCGGTACGGCCGGGAGAGGTGGTGGCGCTGCTCGGCGCGAACGGCGCGGGCAAGTCCACCACCTGCGCGGTCGCCGCGGGGGATCTCCGGGTGACGGCGGGGCGGGTGGTCCTGGACGGGGTCGACGTGACCTCCTGGCCCGCCCACCGCCGCGCGCGGGAAGGCGTGCTGCTCGCACCCGAGGGGCGCGGTGTCTTCCCCGGGCTGACCGTGGACGAGAATCTGCGGACCTGGCTCGCCGATCCCGGTCCCGTCTACGAGCGGCTGCCGCAACTCGCCAGGCGCCGGGGGCTTGCCGCCGGGGCACTCTCCGGCGGTGAGCAGCAGCTGCTCACCCTGGCTCCCGCTCTGGTCAGGCCGCCTCGGGTACTGATCGCCGACGAGCCCTCGCTCGGCCTGGCACCGCTCGTCGTCGAGCAGGTCTTCGAGGTCTTCGCCGAGCTGCGCGAGCGCGGCGTCGCGCTGCTCCTGGTGGAGGAGAAGGCCACCTCGGTGCTCGAACTCGCCGACACCGTCGCGTTCATGCGCCTGGGCAGGGTCACCTGGACCGGCCCTCGGGCCGAGGTGGACGGCGCCAGGCTCACCGCCGCCTATCTGGGGGTGTCGTGACATGAGAGACGGGGTGGCGATGAGCGCGGCGCTGCGGGTCGAGGCCGTGTCGGTCTCCTTCGGGGGCGTCCACGCGCTCACCGACGTCTCCTTCGAGGTGCCGGCGGGCCAGGTCTGCGGGGTGATCGGGCCCAACGGGGCGGGTAAGACCACGCTGTTCGACGTGATCTCCGGACTGCGCCGGCCGACCTCGGGTTCCGTCTCGGTGATGGGCCGCGAGAGCACGGGGATCCCGGCGGTGCGGCGGGCGCGTGCCGGACTGCGCCGTACCTTCCAGCGGACCCAGGTGTTCGGCCGGCTGACCGTGGCGGACAACGTGCTGGCCGCGATGGAGTGGAGGGGCGGGGGAGGTGGGCTCCCGGCCGACCTGGTCGGCTGGCGGGGACGCCGGAACCTGGAGCGGGCACGCGGGGAGCGGGTGGACGAGGTGCTGGAGCTCTGCGGGCTGAACGGGCTGCGCGACGCCTACGCGGCGGCACTTCCCGCCGGGTCGCGACGCCTGGTCGAGCTGGCCCGCGCCCTCGCGGACGCGCCGTCGCTCCTGCTGCTCGACGAGCCCACGTCCGGTCTGGACGCCGACCAGACCGCTCGCATCGAGGAGGTCATCGGGGCGTTGGAGACGACGATCCTGCTGGTCGAACATGACATGGGATTCGTGATGGACACCTGTGACCGTCTCGTCGTCCTCGACCTCGGCCGCGTCATCGCCTCGGGCGCTCCCGCCGAGATCCGCGAGGATCCCGTGGTCCGTGCCGCCTATCTCGGCTGACCTCGTTCTCCGCGCGCGTGAGATTCCGGGGCGATCGGGGGCCGCGCGGCGCGTACGGATTCGACGCTCGCCGTTGTGGGCATATACTCGCCCATACCTTGATCGCTTACCGGCGCGGGGCCGTCCTGCCCCTTGAGCGCCGGGAGGGTTCCAGCACGTCGTCGGGCGCTCTCGGCGGCCTACCAGTCGCTTACAAGTACTCCCCAAGTGGTTCCCGTCATGCTCTCGCCTCGGGAAGCAAGTTTTGGGGAGAGTACGAAGATGTGGGGAAGAATCAGCGCCGTCGCGGGCCTGGTGCTGGCGAGCACGCTGGCACTGCCGGGTACAGCGGTGGCCAAACCCAAAGAGGTCGACGTCCCCGTCGGGACGTGGCTGGCCGCCAGGACGCACCCGTCCGTCCAGCTGACCTCGGTGTCCTACACGGCGGACGTGGCCGTGCCGACGCCCGAGGCGAACCTGGAGGCGATCAGGACCCTGACGCAGCAGGGGATCAACGCCGTACAGAGCGGCAAGATCTCCTCCGACGAGAACAGCATCTACCGCTGGGTCGTGCAGCAGATGGCCAAGAACCCGAGCCGCTACTTCTCGCCCGGCGGGCAGGAGCGGGTCGTCGAGGCGACGGCGGGCGGGCTGTGCACCGGCTGGTGGATCACGCCGGACGGCTACATGGTGACCGCGGCGCACTGCGTCGGTCAGGAGGACACCGAGCTGGCCCAGACCTTCGCGGCACAGGCGCTCACGAAGATCAACGAGAAGGACGCCGCGGACCTGGTCGCCAGCCTCGGAGACATCGCCTCCGACGAGGAGATCCTCCGGAACGCGGCGAAGATCTTCCAGATCTGGAACGCGGAGAACATCAAGATCCGCAATGTCCAGAGCTCGCTCTCGCTGCTGCAGAGCCTGCCGGGCGGCGGCGTCGACAAGACCACCAAGACGGTGCCGATCGAGCTGGTCGCCAAGGGCACCGTTTACCCGGGCAAGGACGTCGCGATCCTCAAGGCCAACGGGCAGAACAACCTGCCGACCGTGCCGCTGGGCGAGGACTCGGACGTGCGCGTCGGCGACACCCTCTACATCAGCGGGTTCCCCGGCACCGTGACGCAGACCTCGATCTTCAACCTTGAGTCCAAGCTCGACCCGGCGTTCACCGAGGGCCCCTACAACGCCAGCCGCCAGACCCCCGAGGGGGTGCCGTACATCCAGACCCAGGCGCCCTCCTACCCGGGCAACTCCGGCGGTCCGGTGTTCAGCAAGGACGGCAAGGTCATCGGCATCCTGGTCGGCGGCCTGATCCAGCAGGACGGCGGTTCCACCGAGGGTGAGAGCTTCGTGCTGCCGGTCAGCATCGTCAAGGAGAAGCTGAACGAGAAGAACATCAAGCCGGCCGAGTCGGTGACGACGAAGGCCTACAACGAGGCGCTCGATTTGTTCTTCCAGAACAAGTACTCCGACGCGCTGCCCAAGTTCCGCGAGGTGCAGGCGCTGCAGCCGAACCACCCGTACGTCGCCAAGTACATCAGCGACTCCCAGCAGGCCATCACCGCGGGCAAGGACGAGAGCGGCACCCCGATCCTGCCGTGGCTGCTCTGGGGCGGCGGCGGCCTGGTCGCCGCGTTCGTGATAGGCACGCTCGTCGCGGTCGCCAGGGGCAAGAGCCGCTCCAAGGGGCCGGCCTCCTTCCCGCCCGCTCCGTACGGGGCGCAGCCCGGCTACCCGGCGCAGTTGCAGGGGGGGCAGCCACAGTACGGCCAGCCGCAGTACGGCCAGCAGGGGCAGCCGTACGGCGCGCCGCAGCAGCAGTACCAGCAGCGGCCGCCCTACCCGCTCCCGGCGGGGCCCGAGACCCGGGCGGTCCGCCCGCAGTCGCCGTACGGCCCGCCGCAGCCCCAGCAGGGGTCGGGCGGACCGGGAGCGAACACCCGGATCGCAGGTCTGGAGGCGGAGCTGGAGCAGCTGCGCCGGAACATGGGGCAGCGCCCGCCCGAGCAGCGCTGATCACGTCCGCTCGGGTGGGTGCCCACTCCTGGGGGGAGCGCCGGCGGCGCCCGTCCGAGCGGAATCGGCGTCACCCGTCCGAATGTGCCGGACGGGTGACGCTGGGAGAACACCCCGGTGGTGCCCTTCGGGCGAGGGGCACCACCAGGGTGTCGGGGCCCGGAGCGGAACCACCGCTCCGGGCCTTTCGCGATATGGCCCGCTGTACGCTTACCCAAGCGTGCGCTAGGTTGGTGTAGTGGATCTGGACTTCACCCCCGCGGAGCGGGAATTCCGGGCCGAGGTGCGGGACTGGCTGGCCCGGCATGTCCCGGCCGCCCCGCTGCCCTCGATGGACACGAGGGAGGGCTTCGAGGCGCATCGCGAGTGGGAGCGCCTGCTCGCGGCGGACAGGCTGTCGGTGGTCTCCTGGCCCGTCGAGTACGGCGGGCGGGGGGCGAGCCTCGTCGAGTGGCTGATCTTCGAGGAGGAGTACTGGGCGGCGGGCGCCCCCGGCCGGGTCGGCCAGAACGGCATCTTCCTGCTGGCCCCCACGATCTTCTCGTACGGCACGGCGGAGCAGCGGGAGCGCTTCCTGCCCGCGATGGCCAGGGCCGACGAGGTCTGGGCGCAGGCTTGGTCCGAGCCCGAGGCGGGCAGTGACCTGGCCGCCCTGCGGTCCCGCGCGGAGCGGGTGGAGGGCGGCTGGCGGCTGTACGGGCAGAAGACCTGGAGCTCCCGGGCCTGCTACGCGGGCTGGGGCTTCGGCCTGTTCCGGACCGACCCCGCCTCGGCCAGGCACCGGGGCCTGACCTACTTCATGTTCCCGCTGGCCGACGTCACCGTACGGCCCATCGCCCAGCTCGACGGCGAGCACGGGTTCGCCGAACTGTTCTTCGACGGCGTCGAGGTCCCCGACGACCTGGTGCTCGGCGCCCCCGGCGAGGGCTGGCGGATCGCGATGGCGACCACCTCCTCGGAGCGGGGACTCACTCTGCGCAGCCCCGGCCGGTTCACGGCCACGGCCGACCGGCTGGTCCGGCTGGCCCGCTCGGGTGGCACCGAGGGCACCGATCCCGCCCTGGCCGACCAGGTCGCCCGCGCCTGGCTGGACGCCGAGGCCTACCGCCTGCACACCTTCGGCACCGCCCGCCGTCTGGCGGCGGGGGAGGAGATCGGCTCCGCCTCCAGCATGGGCAAGGTCTTCTGGTCCGAGCTGGACGTGCGCATGCACACCCTCGCCCTGCGGCTCCTCGGCGAGCGCGGCCTCCTGGACGGGGGTGCCCCCGAGGCCGAGGACGGCGGGCGCTGGCTGGACGGCTTCCTGTTCTCCCTGGCCGGACCGATCTACGCGGGCACCAACGAGATCCAGCGCAACATCATCGCCGAACGCGTCCTGGGGCTTCCACGATGAACTTCGCCTTCACCGATGACCAGCTCGCACTGGCCGCCACGGTCAGGGAGGTACTCGCCGCGCACTGCCCGGCTCGGGCCGCGCGGACGGAGCGGACCCCCGCCTGGTCCCGGCTCGCCGAGATCGGACTGTTCGGGCTGCTGGTCCCCGAGGAACACGACGGCCTCGGGCTGGGGCTCCTCGACGCGGTGCTCGCCTTCGAGGAGACGGGCCGGGTCGCGCTCCCCGGTCCGGTGGCCGAGACCGCGGTGGCGGCCCCGGTGCTGCTCGCCGGCGACCCGGGGCTGGGCAAGCTCGCCGCGGGCTCGCTGCGGGTGAGCGTGCGCATCGGCGACCAGGTCTACTCTCCCGACGCGGACCTGGCGGACCTGCTGGTCGTCGAGCGCGACGGCGTCCCGTACGCGGTGCGGCCGGGGCGGGCGCGGCTCACGCCCCAGTCGGGGGTCGATCGGACCAGAAGGCTGTTCGCGGTGGACTTCGACGCGGGCTCCGACGGTGTGTCCGACGGTGTGACCCGGCTCACGGCCCCGGTGGCCCCCGCGGTCCGCGCGGTCACCGTGGCGGTCGCCGCCCAGTTGGTCGGGGCGGCCAGGCATCTGCTGGAGACGAGCGTCGGCCACGCGCTGACCCGCAGGCAGTTCGGTGTCCAGATCGGGTCCTTCCAGGCGGTCAAGCACCTGCTCGCCGACGTGGCGGTGGCCGTCGAGTTCGCCGCGCCGCTGGTCTACGCCGCGGCCTTCGCGGTGGACAGGGAGTTGCCGACCGCCGGCCGGGACGTCGCCGCGGCCAAGGCCGCCGCGGGAGAGGCCGCCGAGCTGGCCGCCAGGACCGCGCTTCAGGTGCACGGTGCGATCGGCTACACCGAGGAGCTCGATCTGCACCTGTGGCTCGCCCGGGTGTGGTCCCTCTCCGCCGCCTACGGCGGCACCGCCCTGCACCGGTCCCGGCTGAGAGCCGAGATCCTCGGTTCCGCCGGATCGGTGAGGTGGCCGTGAGCCGGGAGGTCCCGGCCGGCCGTGAGCGGGGCCGCCCGCGCGAGGGCGCGGTTCCCGCACGGCCACCGAGGGAGGCGTCGTGAGGTTCGGGGTCCCGCTGGGGCTGATCCATCCGGACGCGTGGCGGGACGTCGCGGTCGCCGCCGACGAGCTGGGGTTCGAGTCGGTCTGGCTGCCCGAGCACCTGGTGTTCACCACCGACCTGTCGCTGGCCGTCTATCCGGGAACCGACAGGCCGGGTATCTCCCCGGTCACCCCGCTCTTCGACGCCCCCGCCTACCTGTGCTGGCTGGCCGGGCTGACCTCGCGGATACGGCTCGGCACCGCCGTGCACCTCTACGCGCTGCGGCATCCCTTCGTCTCCGCCCGCGCCTTCGCCACCCTGGACAGGGTCTCGGGAGGGCGGGCGATCTGCGGGGTCGGCGCCGGTTGGTACGAGGGGGAGTGGCTGGCGGCCGGGGTGGACTTCGCGACCCGGGGTCCACGCCTGGACGAGGCGATCGAGGTGACCCGGCGGCTCTGGTCCGAGCCGGTCGTCGCGCACGCGGGACGCTTCTACGACTTCCCCGAGGTCGCGTTCGAGCCCAAACCGGTCCAGGACCGGCTGCCGATCCTCGCCGGGGGCGAGTCGGGCGCGGCCCTGCGGCGGGCCGCCCGGCTCTGTGACGGCTGGATCAGCATGCCGCACTCCCTGGAGACGATCCGCCCGCAGCTCGACAGGCTCGCCGCGCTCCGCGACGACCGCCCCTTCTCGGTCACCGCGCACGCCTACGAACTCGGCGGCCCCGCCGAGATCCCGCGCTGGGAGAGGCTCGGCGTGGACCGCATGATCGTCCGCCCCTGGCGACGCAGCCGCGACGCCGTGGCCGCGCTGGCCGCCTTCGCCGCCGATCATCTCTAGATTCATCGGGTCCCTAGGCAGGCACCCCTGTCCTGCGGCGGCGCCCCCGGTAGCCGCTGTGCACCAGGACGTCGCCCGGTTCGGCGGGTGAGGTGAGGGGGCCGGCCGGGATGGCGGGCCCACCCCGACCACCCCGACCGCTCCGGGCCACCGGGAGGGAGGCGGAGACGGTGGCCGTTCTCGGGCCGGTGGCCCGGTGAGCGGGCATGGTGGAACGGGCGGGGTGGGCGGAACGGGCCGGGGTGGCCGGGATGGTGGTGGTGATCACGGGGTCGGCCCGGCGGTGGCGGCGGCCGCGCAACGGGGCGTCCTGCACGAAGGTGGACGACTCCACCACGGGACGCTCGGGCAAACGACGCCTGCCCCGGTAGGGCGCGTTGGAACGGCCGGGGGTGCCGGTCCGGCCGGGGGCGCGGCGGCGGCCCGGAGCCCTGCGGGACGGGGGAACCGGCGCGGTGCGCTCGGCGGCGAGCGCGAGCCGTACCCTCGACTGCTTGGCCCTGGCGTGCGCGATGATCGCGGCCGCGGCGAGCAGCACCGGCGCGAGCACGGCGGGGGTGCCGAGCTCCGGGGGATGCACGGTGAGATCACGGACGGTGGCGGTCGGCGAGACGGCGAGCGCGCTGGTGTCGGCGGTGGCGGCCTTGGCGTGCTTGCCCGGCGAGGTACGGCCGGTGGGGGCCGGCACCTGGGCCTGACCGGGCGTTCCGGCGGCCGCCCGGTCACCCTCCGAGGTGTTCGCGGTGCCGCTCTGCCGCGATGCGGCGGCCCCTTCGCCGTTCCCCGGGACGGTCCTGCCGTCATCTCCCGAGGCGGTCTTGCCGCGGTTCCCCGCGGTGGACTCCCGGCCGTTTCCGGCGGCTGTCCCGGTGGCGTGCCCGGGGGGCTGTCCGGCCTTGCCGGGGCCCGCGGACGCCGGGGTCTTTCTCGCGGGGACGGGGGCGGGGACCAGGGCGAGCAGGTCGGGTCCTGGATCGATCGCCACCAGGTTGCCCCCGCCCCCGCCCCCGCCACCGCCCCCGCTCGCGGTGGTGGCGGCGGGGTCGAGAACCGTCTGCTTCTCGGTGGCCTCCCGGTCCAGCCGGGCCTTGATCTTCTCCGGATACCCGTAGCCGACGACCTTGCCGGTGTCGCGCTCCTTGCGCTTGGCGATCCCCCCGTCGATGTTGCCCTCGATCGTGTGGATCCTGTTCCCCTCGACCCGGGTGACGATCCCCACGTGGTCGATGCCGTCGATCCTCTTCGAACCGCTCCAGTCGAAGAAGACGATGGCCCCGGGCTTGGGAGTGGTGCCCCAGGCGTCCTGCTGGCGGAACCACCGGGCGTGGTAGACGGTGTAGGCGAACTGGCCGATCCACTCCTCGTAGCCCAGCTTGGCGGCCGCCCAGGAGAGGTACATGTCGCACCAGGGGGCGGCGGTGTAGTCGGCGTCGAACTCGACGGTCCTGCCGTACCAGTCGCCGAACTTGGTGTAGCCGCCGCTCTTCTCGGAGTATCCGAGCTGGCTCTCCAGCAGCTTGATGAACTTCTGCATCTCAGGGGTCATATGAGGTTTCAGGGGACCCCCGGTGGCCGTGCGGGCATGGTCGCTCCGCCTCGCGACCTGGCCACCGGGAGACGGGGTCGAGCGACGGCGCGTTCACGCGAGCCTCCCGGGGACGGGTGAGACGCGTGCGGCGGCACCACTGGCCGGTTGTCTTCCGTGACGAGGGAGGCTACCCGGCCTCAAGGACAGGTCACGACAGTCTAAAGTGCATGCAAAGTCACTCGGCGTCATATACCTAGACAAAAGGCGACGTCAGGGGGCTTTCGCGCGATCTTCCGTGAGTAGAGCATTTGGCGAAAAGATCTACGGGGCGTCCGCAACCGGAGCCAGGAGCGCTGTCTCCGCGCGGATCGGTCCTGTTGACCACCCCTCCTGCCGAGGGCCGACCTCTTTACCATCGGCGAAATAGGTATGGATATGGGTATTTATCCCGATATGCCGGGATCGGTGCTGGGAGATGCTCGTCACAACGAAGGCTCAACTGCAACCAATGAAGGACCAAAGGTAGGAGCCATGTGTCAGCACCAGCCGCGATGCCCTCTCGCAAGCGCCCCCGATCACGAAGCCGCGTCCCTCGTGGCCTTCCACCCCGAGCAGGGGTGGGGTCTGCTCTGCAACGGCGTCGTGGTCTTCGATGACACCGGAGCGCTCCTGCCGGACGGGCGGAGCACTCCCGTCCACGACATGCCCACTCACCGCGTTCCAATGAGGCAGGCGGCATGAGTCCGGTTCGTGTTCCCGCCGGCCAGGGGGCGAGCACGCCGCTCCAGCGGGTCACCCAGCCGTGGCCGGTCGCCGACGGCGGCCGGGTGCGCGAGCCGCACCCGGCCGAGGTGGCGCCCATGACCCTCTTCCCTGAGAAGCCGGACGTGAAGGAGACGTCGTTCTCCCTCACTCCCGAGTCGTCGTCCGTGCCCCGGGCCCGCCGGATGACCCGCGCCTGCCTGGCGGACTGGGGGCTGCGGGAGGAGCACAGCACGGTCGCCGAACTGCTCGTCAGCGAGCTGGTCACCAACGCGCTGCACCACTCGCGGGGGACCATCAGGCTCGCCCTCTCCTTCGAGGACGGCCTGCTGCGCTGCGAGGTCGAGGACGCGGACACGGACCCCTCCCCGATCCGCGTGTACCAGGCCTGCGAGGACGACGAGCGGGGACGCGGGCTGCACCTGCTCGACCTGCTCTCCTGCTGCTGGGGTAGCGACCGTACCTGCGACGGCAAGGCCGTCTGGTTCGAGCTTCCCGCGCACGCCGCCGCCGAGTGCTGACCGCGGGTCCGCCATACGCGCCGGTCACCCCCGCCCCCGCCGGGAGCCGAACCCACGTACCACCTCGGAAAAGCGGAGGCAGAGTTCCCCGACTCGCCGTCCGCCGGCCGCCGGAGCCGACGAGATCGCCGCACTCGTCGGCTCCGGCGTCCCCCTCCTCACATCAGATGCCGGATGGGTGACTCCCGTCCGTGTCCCGGTTGCGCTCGCCGATCCAGACGGCGATCTGGGCCCGGGAGTGGAAGCCCAGTTTGGTCATGATGTGCTCGATGTGACCCTCCGCGGTGCGCTGGGCGATCGTCAGCGAGGCCGCGATCTCCTTGTTGCTCAGCCCCTGGGCGACGAGCTGGGCGATCTCGGTCTCCCTGCGGGTCAGCGGGGACGGCGACGGCTCGGCCCTGTCGGGATGCCTGCCGGGGCGGGCGCCCTCGTCGAGGGCGAAGGCCAGCGCCTCGTCGCAGGGCAGTTTCGCGCCCCGCCTGACGGTGGCGTCGAAGGCCGCTTTCCCGAGGGCCTCACGCGTACGGGCCTCGCACTCGTCGTGGTAGTGCATGAGGTGTCCGAACCCGGACATCGGCGCTCCGATCGCCTGCCAGATCGTCTCCAGGATCCCCAGTAGTACGGCCGCCCGCCGGTGGTCTCCCGCCGCGGCGGCGATCCAGGCCAGCACCTCCAGGTTGACGCCGATGCCCAGCAGGTCGTCGAGCGAACGGTTGAACCTCAGGCTCTCCCTCTCCAGCTCGGTCGCGCGCCGGGCGTCGCCCCGGGACCAGACCCCGATGCCGAGCGCCATCATCGCGTAAGCCCGGTGCCAGCCCTCCCCGTGGGCTTCGCAGAGCGTGAGGCACTCCTCGCCCGCGGAGACGGAACTCGTCCAGTCGCCCAGGAAGGAGTGGGCGAGGCAGAGCCGGATGAGCGTCAGGGCCAGGCCCGCCGGGTCGTCGTCGACGCGGTGACGCGCCGCCGCCTCCTCATAGAGCTCGATCGCGGCTCCGAGGTCTCCCCGGGACATGGCGATCATTCCCGAGTAGAGCGCGACGTAGCCCAGGGTCGGCTCGTGCCCCGGCCGGTCCCCCAGCACCCGGGCCTCCTCCAGCATCGCCGCGGCGGCGGTGACGTCGGCCTGGATGATGGCCAGCCAGCTGTTGGACCACAGCGCGCGGCCCCGGATCTCGTCGGGCCCGGTGACGGCCGGCAGGCTCCGGTCCAGCCAGTGGCGTCCCTCGCTGAGATAGTGGCTCGTGATCCAGTGGTAGAGCAGGTCGGCGGCCATGCCCAGGGCGGCGGGGGTCTCCTCGGGGTCGGTGAAGCAGTACTCCAGCGCGGTGCGCAGGTTGGCGTGTTCGAGATTCAACCTGCCGAACCAGGCCACCTGGAACGGGCCGAACCGCTGCGCGTACGCCTCCGCGGACAGCCGCCGGTAGTGGTCGCGGTGCAGCCGCCGGAGCGCGGTCTCCTGCCCCAGGTCCACGAGCCGTTCCCGGCCGTACTGCCGGATCGTCTCCAGCAGCCGGTAGCGGGTCACCGAGGAGGTGGCGGGGGAATCCTCCTTGATCAGGACGGACTTGCCCACCAGCCCGATCACCAGGTCGATCACCTCCTCGCGATCGATGCCGTCCCCCGAGCAGACCGCCTCGGCCGCCTCGAGGTCCAGGCCGTCGGCGAACACCGAGACGCGCGCCCACAGCAGCTGCTCCTTCTCCGTGCAGAGGGCGTAGCTCCAGTCGATCAGCGCGCGCAGCGTCTGCTGGCGGGGCAGCGTCGTGGGCGAACCTCCGGTGAGCAGCCGGAACCGGTCGTCCAGCCTGGCCAGCAGGTCCTCGGGAGAGAGCGCGCGCAACCGTGCGGCCGCCAGCTCGATCGCGAGCGGGATGCCGTCCAGCCTGCGGCAGATCTGCTCCACGGCGGCCCGGTTGGCCTCGGTGACCGTGAAGTCCGGCAGGACGGCGCAGGCCCGCTCGGCGAACAGCCGTACCGCCTCGGACTGCGTGGCGGGCTCGGCGGGCAGTCTCGGACGGTCGGAGTCGGGTGCCGGCGGCGGCAGCGGCAGCGTCGGCACGGCCAGCGTCTGCTCGGCGGCGATGCCCAGCGCCTGCCGGCTGGTGGTGAGGATCCGCAGGCCGGGGGCCGAGCGCACCAGGATCTCCACCAGCACGGCGCAGTCCCGCAGGAGGTGCTCGCAGTTGTCGAGGATCAGCAGCGCATGCTTCTCCCTGAGGTGCTCGACGACCACCTCCACCGGGGGGCGGTGCGAGGTGTCCCTGATCGCCAGGGCCTCGCTCACCGACGCGTCGAGCAGTTCGGGGTCCTTCAGCCCGGCGAGCTCGACCAGCCACACCCCGTCGGGAAAGGCCCGTTGGACGTCGGCCGCGACGCGCAGGGCCAGCCGGGTCTTGCCGACGCCGCCGGGGCCGGTGAGGGTCACCACGCGGGCTCTGGACAGCAGGCGCCTGACCTCGGCCACCTCATGCCGACGTCCTACGAAACTGGTCACCTCGGGTGGCAGCCCCGCTGTCTGCCACCGTTTCGGGGTGGCCGGTGCCACCTCATCCATCAGCGTTCATCAGCGCCTCACGCCGGCCTCGGCAGGCGAACCGTCACATGTTCGGGTCCGACCGGCACCATCCACACTATGCGCAGGGGGGTTCGCCCCCGTACGCGCCGTGACCGTGACCGGATGGGCGCCGGTGGATCAGTAGCCCGCGCCGGTCAGCAGGCCGCCGTCCACCGTGAACTCGCTACCGGTGCAGTAGCTCGCCCGGTCGGAGGAGAGGAAGGCCACCACATGAGATACCTCGACGGGCTTGGCGAAACGCTTGATGACCATGGACTTCATGAACGCCTCCGCGTCCACCTTGGCGATGATCTCCGGGTCCAGCACCATGGAGGTGTTGATCGCGCCGGGGTGCACGGAGTTCACCCGGATCTTGAACTGGGCGAGCTCACGGGCCGCGGCCTTGGTCACCCCGCGTACGCCGAACTTGGAGGCGGAGTAGGCGGACATGCCCTCGGCGCCGATGAAACCCTCGACCGAGGAGATGTTCACGATCGAGCCCCGGCCGGCGGCCCTCATGGGCTCGATGACGGACTTGACGCCGAGCCAGGTGCCCTTGAGGTTGACGTCGAGGACACGCTCGAACTCCTCCAGCGCCATGTCCTCGATCCGACGAAATTTCAGGATTCCGGCGTTGTTGACCAGGACGTCGAGCTTGCCGTAGGTATCGACGGCGGCGCCGACCGCGCGCTCCCAGTCCTCGGGCCTGGTCACGTCCTGGTGGACGAAGAGCGCGCCGGTCTCCTCCGCGAGCGCCTTGCCCTCCTCGTCGAGCACGTCGCCGAAGACGACCCGCGCCCCCTCCTGCAGGAACAGCCGTACATGGGACTCGCCCATGCCCCTGGCACCACCGGTGACCAGCGCGACCTTGCCGTCCAGAAGACCCATGTCAAGCTCCTCGGATGAAACGTGCGGCGGCGGCGACGGCCACGGCGGCCGCCTCCATCGAGCGGTAGACGGGGATTCCCGCACCGGCGGCGATCGCGCGGACCTCGTCCTCGACTCCGGGCGGCGCGCACTCGCCGTTCCTGGTGACCAGGGTGATCCTGGTTCCCGGCAGGTCCCGCTGTGCCCGGGCGAGGTTGTGCGCGTACGCGTAGAGGGGGTCGGCGGAGGTTCCGAAGGTGAAGAAGCTCTGCACGTTCACGTGCGCCACGACGTCGGGGTACGGCCGGCGCGCCACGATCGCCCCGATGACCTCCCTGACCAGCTCAGGGCGGCCTCGCGGACCCACCGGGACCTCCAGCGGATTGGCCGGAGAGGTGCCGGCGGCCCCCGCGCCCAGGGCCTTCAGCACGTCCCGCGTCTCGTCGGGCAGCGCCGCCAGCACCAGCTCCGCCGCGTCGAGGACGTCCGCCGCCAGCACGCTCGCCCCGCCGCTCGGGCCGATCACCAGCACGGAGGGAAGGCCGTCCTCGCCGCGGCCCGTCCACGGCTCCCGTGCGGTGTCCGCGACGGCCCCGGCGGGGGGAGCGATCCTGGAGGCGTGGGACTGGAAGAAGGACAGGGCGCCGATCAGGTCGTCCTGGCTGCCGACCAGGACGGCGCCGGTCTGGTCGGCCAGGGCCCGCCAGACGCGGCCGTCGCCGACCATGCCGCCGGTGTGCGAGGCGGCCGCCCTGCGCCCCTGGCCGCTCCGGCCGCCGACCAGCAGGACGACCGGGAGCCGTCCGCGCACGGACATCAGGGCCTCGAAGAGGGCACGGCCGTCCCGGGGGTCCTCCAGGTACATGCCGACGACCGAGGTGTGCTCGTCACCGCCGAGCCAGCCGAGCAACTCGGCGGGGGTCACGTCGGCGGAGTTGCCGACCGTGGCCACGCGGCTGAACGCCAGCCCGCGCCGCTCGCCCACCCTGACCACCTCTCCGGCCAGGCCGCCGCTCTGCGAGATCAACGCCACGTGGCCCGGAGGACCCGGCTCGCCGCCGATGAAGGTCTGCCCGCCGCGCGGGCTGTAGACGCCCATGCAGTTCGGCCCGAGCAGCCGGGCCCCCGCCTCCCGTGCCGCCCTGACCAGCTCGGCCTCCAGCCCGGCGGCCCCGGCCTCGCCGAACCCGCCGCTCATCACCTGGACGAACGAGAGGCCCTTCGCGTGGCGCACGACCTTCGCGCAGCGGTCGGCCGGTACGGCGACCAGCGCGTAGTCGGCGTCCGCCTCCGCGAGGGTCGGCACCGTGGGCACACCGTTGATCTCGTCCGCCTCCGGGTGCACCGCGACCAGCGGCACGCCGGTGGCCTTGTAGAACTCCAGGAACATGTTCCCGAAGTTCGGTCTGCTCGCGGACGCGCCCACCACGGCCACCGCCCTGGGCTCGAACAGCGCGGTGAAGTCCTGCCCGGACCCGTGCTGTCCCGGGGTTTCCGGCCCCGGCCCGGTGGGCTCCGCCGTGCCGGGAAGGTAGCGCGCGTCCACCGCGACCACGCCCTCCTCGGTGGCGATCACCGGGTTGAGTTCGAACTCGCCGAGATCCAGCCGTTCCCACACTCCTCCGGCCCCGCCGATCGCGAGCAGCAGCCCGACCAGGGCCTCCGAGTCCACGGCGGGCCGGCCGCGGTGGCCGTGCAGCAGTGGCGCGCCGCGCAGTGAGGCGAGCATCCGCCGGGCGTCGGCCTCGGAGGCGGGACAGAGACAGAGCGCGGTGTCGCGCATGACCTCGGTCCACACGCCACCGAGCCCGGCGAGCAGGACGGGTCCGAAACCCGGGTCGCGCACCACGCCGACGATCAGCTCGACCCCCGGTGCGGCCTGCTCCTCCACCAGGAACCCGTCGGGCGTGATGCCCCGCGAGACGAGTCCGGCCAGCATCTCGGCGGCGGCGGACGCCGCCTCGGCCGGCCCGGACAGCCCCAGCCGTACCGCCCCCGCGTCCGACTTGTGCACCAGGCCGGGACCATGGGCCTTGAGCACCAGGGGAGGCGTCAGTCCCCGGGCCGCCGCGGCGACCTCGGCGGGGGAGGCGGCCGTGGTGCCTCGGGGCACCGCCACCCCCCACTCCCGCAGCAGGGCCTTGACCTCGTGCTCCGCGAACCGTGCGGGGGCGGGCCGCTGAGATGCTCCGGACGCCGTGGATACCGCGGATACGCCGGACATCTCGGGTGGCCCGCCGGTGGATGCGGTCACGCCTCGTCCATCCGGTTCTGGTACCTCTCCCGGATCTCCCGCCTCAGCAGCTTGCCGGGTCCGCCGGAGGCGTCCTGGAAATGCGGGAGTTCGGCGGCGACGACGACGTGGTCGGGTCGCTGGTGCGCGGGCAGCGTCTCGGCCAGGGCGAGGGCGATCTTGGCAGGGTCGGCCGGGTGTCCCGTCCTGGCCACCACCGCGAGCAGGATCCGCTGCTCGACCGCCTCCTGCCCCTCGGTCTGGGCGGGCACGCCGACCGCGCCGGCCTCCGCCACGCCGTCCAGCGCCACCGCGGCCTCCTCGATCACCGAGGGCTGGGACCAGATGCCGCCCTTGAACACGGACTCCTCGCGGCGGCCGAGCACCGTGAGGTTTCCGTCCTCCGACAGGACGCCCAGGTCGCCGCCGACGTACCACTCGTCGCGCAGCACCTCGGCGGTCTTCTCCGGCAGGCCGTCGTACCCGGTCATCCGGTGCGGCCCGGCGAGGTTGATCTCACCGACCTCGCCGGCCGGCCGGGCGCCCGAGGGGCCGGTGATCCGCACGGCGTTGCCGGTCCGCGCCCTGCCCGAGGAGCCGAGCGGCGTGCTGCCGTCGTCGACCCGGCCGAGGCAGGTGTAGGGGGCCTCCGTCTGGCCGTAGTAGCAGTAGACGCCGGCGTCGGGCAGCCGCTCCTTCATCCTGGCCAGCAGCGCCGCGGGGAGCGGCTCGCCGCCCAGCATGATGACCCGCAGGGACGACAGATCGGCGCCCGCGTGGTCGTCGGAGCCCAGCAGCGCCGCGTAGAAGGAGGGGATCTGCGAGACGTGGGTGACCTTCTCCCGGGGGACCACCCTCAGGAAGTTCGCCGGTCCCCAGTCCTGTTCGAGCACCAGCCGCATGCCCGCGTAGAGCGCCGGCCCGACGAGGGCGGGGAAGCCGATGCCCCAGATGATCGCCCCGGTGCCGAGCACCGAGTCCTCGGTGCGCGGCACGTCGAGCCAGATCTGCGCGATGGCCAGCGACGAGGCGTGCGTGTGGACCACCGCCTTGGGCAGGCCCGTCGTCCCGGAGGTGTAGTAGAGCGCCAGCGGATCGTCCCAGAAGCCGCCGAGGGCCATCTCGTCCTCGGCGGCGCCCGCGGTGAGCGCGTCCAGGTCCACGGCGTCCTCGCCGGGGCCGCCGACCCTGATCCAGCGGGTGATCTCCGGCAGCCGGGGGCGGATCTCCGCGACGGCGGCCTCCACCGTGGAGTCGTACACGAACGCGGTGGCGCCGGAGTGCGCGACGACCGCGGCCAGGGTGTCGACGGGCCAGTACGGGTTGAGCGCCGCGGTGACGGCGCCGAGCTTCGCCGCGGCCAGGTAGACCTCGGCCACGTGCAGGGTCTCGTTGAGCAGCGCGGCCATCCGCTGCCCGGGGGCGAGGCCGGCCTCCGCCAGCGCGTGGGCGCGCCGGTTGACGAGCCGGTCGAGTTCCGCGTAGGTGAAGCTCTGCTCACCGCAGTAGGTCAGCGCGACCCTGTCGGGGGTGCGCATGGCGTTGGCGGTGAGGATGGCGTGGGCGTAGTTGCCGTACGGGGTGCCTGCCGGGGTCGGGCGCGCCATCTCTGGCCTCCGTTCGGAGCGAGGGGTGGAGGGTGTCAGTGCGAGGAGTAGAGGACGAAGACGTTTCCTGACGGGTCGCGCAGTATGGCTCTGATCTCGTGCGGCCCGGTCTCCGGCTCCCGTACGAGCTCGGCCCCGGCCCCCGCCAGCTCCCTGGCGGCCCGCGCGACGTCGTCCACCTTGTACGAGGGCGCGGTGACCTCGCCCGCCACCCGCTCCTCGGCCGCGACCAGCGCGACCGTGGCGCCCCCGCCGTCCAGGGCGGCGAACCGGTCGCCGTCGCGGAACCTGACCGCCAGCCCGAGCGTCCCCGAGTAGAAGGCGATCGCCGTCTCCAGGTCGTCCACGGGGATCAGGACGTTGCCGAGCTTGCTCACGCGGGCCTCCACTGGGGCAGGTCGTCGACGAAGGTCACGCGCACCGGCATGCCGATCCGCACCAGGTCCGGCGGGCACTCCACGACCTGCCCGAACGCCCGTACCCCTTCGGGAAGGTCGATCCAGGCCAGCACGTACGGCTCCCGCCCCCGGAACTCGGGCACGAACGAGCGGTGCACGACCGTGAAGGTGTGCACCGTGCCGTCGCCGGAGACGGGTTCGTAGGGGAGGTCGGTGCCGCCGCAGCCGGGGCACTCGGGGGCGGGCAGATGCACCCGCCGGGCGCAGGCGGTGCAGCGTTGGACGACCAGCTCGCCGCGACGGCAGGCGTCCCAGTAGGCGAGCGTGTCGCCGGTCATCGATCCGGTCATCGATCGCCAAGCTAGCGCACGCTTGGTTACCTCACAAGATGCCGTCCACGCCGGTTCGCTCGGGGCCGGGCTCGTCCACGGCGGGCCGTTCGGAGTCCTGCGGTCTCTCCGAGGCCGGGTCCGGGGTCGGGCCGGAGGTGGGAGCGCAGGAGGGCAGATCGATCCGGACGGTCCGGGAGGGCATGTCGCCCGCGGGGACCGTACTGATCGTCACCAGCCGGGTGACACGCTCCCCGCACCGGGGCAGCTCGGCGAACTCCCCCTTCACCTCCCGCGCGTACTCGGTGGCGCCGGACAGCTCCAGCTCCCGGGTGCCGCTGGTCACCGCGCCGTCGAGCCGCTGGGCGAACCCGAGCCGCACGGTCACCGGCGCGGTGCCCGAGGTCCTGACCAGGAAGCCGACGGTGGTGCCGTCGAAGGCGGTGATGGAGACCGAGGGCGGCGAGCACGGCTCGCCGTGGACCTCCTGGGTGCGGACGGCGGTCCCGCCCGAGGAGCGGGGCGAGGTGGAGACCGTGACCCGGCGGTAGAGGGTCTGCCCGCAGGCCGGAACCGTGAAGGCGTGCGGGACGGTGTGCGAGTAGGCCGCGGACCCGTCGAGGACGGAGGTGCGCGGGGGTGCCTGGACGAGCCGGTCGCGCTCCGGTCCCTCGGCGAACGTGACGGTCACCGCGACGTCCGCCGCGGTGGAGGCGCGGAAGGCGACCGTGGCGCCGTTCGCGTCGATTCCCACGATCCGCAGACCGCTGACCGTGTGCGCGGGCTCCGGCGGCATCACCGTCACGGTCGGCGCGGGTGTCGGGGTGCGCGTGGCGGTGGGCGTCGGCGGACGCGGCGTGGGTGTCGGTGTGGCCTTCGGCGTGGGTGTGGGCGTGGGTGTGGGTGTGGGTGTCGGTGTGGGCTTCGGCCGGGAGGTGGAGGGGGTGGGGTCCACGGTCCGGCTCGGCGCCGGCGAGGGGAACGTGACGGGGACGGGGGCCGTGCTCTCCGCGGGGGGCACGGGCCGCCCGACGGCGGCGCTTCGTGAGGGGCTCGGCCCGACGGACGGCTCCGGCGGCTCCGGCACCCGGCTCCGTCCCGCCGGTGTCTCCTGGATGATCGCTGAGCCGGGCGGCGGGGTGAAGATCGTGTCGGCGGAGAGCCGGTCATGCGGCCGGTTGGCCGCGATCACACCGGCGGTCATCGCGACGGTGACCACCCCAAGCCCGGCCAGCGTCCTGGGGCCCAGCCGGGGACGGCGTACCCGCCCCATCCGGCCGAGCACGGTCTGGGCCACCGAGGAACTCGCCCTCGGTGCGGGCTTGGCCAGCGGGAACGCCAGTGCCAGCAGCGTGGCGAGCTCGGCCAGGTGCCGCCGTCCGCGCTGCTCCCACTCCGGCCCGTACGCCGACAGCGCCGCGGCCTCCAGCTCCTCCAGGAACGCCCGCGCGTCCTGCGGCCGGTCATTCGGGTCCTTGGCCATGCCCCGCATGACCAGGGCGCGGACCGAACCGGGCACCTCCGCCACCGGGATCGGCGTGGTCAGGTGCCCGTGCATCAGCGCCGCGCGGTGATCCGCCAGGTACGGCCTGCGCCCGGTGAGGCACTCGAAGAAGACGCAGGTGGCCGCGTAGACGTCGGTCGCGGCACTCGCCGCCGCTCCCTCCCACTGCTCGGGAGCCATGTAGGCGGGGGTGCCGGCGGTGATGCCGGTCTCCCCGACGTGGGCGGCGATGCCGAAGTCCGCCAGCTTGCTGCCGCCGTCGGCCTGGATCAGCACGTTCTCCGGCTTGTAGTCGCGGTGCACGACCCCGGCCGCGTGCGCGAAGGCCAGGCCGAGCAGCGAGCCCTTGAGCACGGTCAGCGCCGCCTCCGGGCTGGTGCTGCCGTGCTCGCTCAGGATCCGCCTGAGCGCGACCCCGTCGACCAGCTCCATCACGATCGCGGCTTCGAGCACGTCCTCGTAGTACTCGTACAGCTGGACCACGTTCGGGTCCTGCAGCTCCACCATGACGCGCGCCTCCGCACGGAAGCGCGCCAGGAAGCGGTAGTCGTCCTTGAGCGTCGCGTTGAGGTATTTGATAGCCACGTAGGCACCGGTGGCGGCGTACGTGGCCAGCACCACGCGCCCGCCCCCGCCGACGCCGAGTTCCCGAATCTCGCGGTATCCCGGAACCATCCAGCCCCCTTCCGAGTGCCGTCGACTTGTTCGACGGTCTCACCCATGGGGTTGGTTGTCACGGTTAGTCAACTTTTGCGAAGGGTAACAATCGAAACCGTGCTCGATGGTCGATCCGGTCGCGTGTTAGGCTCCGATCGTTAACCAAGCAAGCGCTCGGGTTAGTGGAGGTCGCATGGCCGTCGATCTGGGCGCGCTCGCCGCGCCGGACCGCAGCGCGGTGCTGGTGATGGAGATGCAGCGCGGCGTCGCCGGAGACCTCGCGAAGTTCCCGGACCTGGTGGAGGTGTGCGCCCGGCGCGACGTGGTGACCAACGCCGCCGCGGTCCTGGCCGCGGCCCGTGCGGCCGGGGTGCCGGTGATCCACTGCACCGCGGCCTTCCGCGCCGACCGCGCCGGGTCGCACACCGCGAACAGCCCCTTCATCACGGCCCTGCTCAAGGACCCCGCGCACATGCTGGAGGGCAGCGGCGCGGTCGAGGTGCTGCCCGGCCTGCGCGACCCCGGCGACCTGGAGTCGCGCCGCCACCACGGGTTCTCGCCCTTCACCGGGACGTCGCTGGACATGACCCTGCGCTCGCTCGGCGTCTCGACGGTCGTCGCCATGGGGTTCTCCCTCAACCTCGGCATCCCCGGGCTCGCCCTGGAGGCGGTCAACCTCGGCTACCGGGTGGCGGTGGTGACCGACGCCGTGGCGGGAGTCCCCGACGACTACGCACAGGCGGTGCTGAGGCACACCGTGAGCCTGCTCGCCGCGCGGGTGCGGGCCGCCGACATCGTGGAGGCCTGGAAGTGATCGACGGCCTGAGGCTGGATGGGCGCACGGCGGTGGTGACCGGGGGAGCCGGGGCGATCGGCGCCGCGGTCTGCCGCGACCTCGCCGCGCTCGGGGCCGGGGTCGTCGTGGCCGACGTGGACGAGTCCGGTGCCGCGGCGATCGCCGACGAGCTGAACAGCGAGTCGATCGGCCTGGGTCCCGGGGCCGGGGCGCCGAGGGGGCCGAGGGCCCCGGCCACGGCCCTGCGGGTCGACCTGGCGGACCCGGCGTCCATCGAGGACTTCTGCGGGCGGGCCGGGCCGGTGGACATCCTGGTCAACAACGCCGGGGTGTCGATCGTCGAGCCGTTCGTCACCGGCGACCCCGCAGGCTGGGAGCTGATGTGGCGGGTCAACCTGCGCGCCCCGATGCTGCTCACCCGCCTCCTGCTGCCCGGGATGATCGAGCGCGGCTGGGGCCGCCTGGTCTTCGTCTCCTCGGACGGGGCGCGGGCCGGCTCCGGCGGCGAGGGCGCGTACGCCGCGACCAAGGCGGGACTGTTCGGCCTGGCCAAGACGCTGGCGAGGGAGGCGGCCCGGGGGAACGTCACCTCCAACGTGGTCTGCCCGGGGCCCACCGACACCCCGATGCTCCGCCGCGTGGACGCGGAGAAGCCGGGGCTGGTCGACAGGATCGCCAGGGGCATCCCGCTGCGCCGCCTCGGCGCCCCCGAGGACGTCGCCGGGATGGTCGCCTACCTCTGCACCGACAGGGCCGCCTACGTCACGGGCCAGACCCTGTCGGTCAGCGGCGGCGTCACGATGCATTGACACCTCGGGCGAGTGGCCGACGGCGGCACCCGGGAACCGGTGCCGCCGGCCGGCGGGGGCGTCACGACGTGTCGACCCGCTTCTTCCCGGTGTCCTTCCCGGGGGCGCCACCGGAGTTCTCCCGGCGGTTCTCCCCGGCGGCGTCCCTGCGGGGTTCAGCGCGTGGGGCGCCCCGGGGGGAGCGACTCGTAGACGGCCTCGGCCAGGCGGTAGGCGCGGAGGTTGCCGGAGACGGCGCCCGCCATCCTGTTCATCGTGTACGCCATGCCCAGGCCGTGCTCGGCGTCGCCGAGGCCCAGCGACCCGCCGAGACCGGTGTGGCCGAAAGCGGTCTCCGCGCCGCCGGCGGGGGTGAGGAAGGTCATCGCCGGACGCATGTAGCCCAGCCCGAAGGAACTGTCGATGAACATCACCCTGTCCGGGCCGTGCACCCTCCTGCGCGTCGCGTCGCGCAGGGTCTCCGGGCCCACGATCCGCCCGGCCACCAGGTCGCGGTAGAACCCGGCCAGTCCCCGGGCGCTGGTGACGGCGCCCATCGCGGGCCAGCCGGCCCGCAGGACGACCGGATTGTTGGCGCCGCCGGACAGCCGGTGGATCGGCGGGTTGCCCAGCGCCCGGTTCATCAGGCTGTTCCTGTCGAGCGAGGCCCTGGCCATCTCGTAGACCGGGTCCCCGGGTCCGTGTCCCGGCAACTCCGCCACCGTGGAGACCGTCGCGGGGCCGCCTGCCGCGCCGTTACCGGCCCGCTCGTCTTCCGCGGCCCGCGCGGTGCCGGTGACCTGTCCGGCCTGGTCCGCCGCGCCCGCCGGCGCGGATTCGGCGGGCGCCGGGGCGGAGGGCTTCGCGCGCTCCCGGGCGGACAGCCGGGCCGCCCGCTCGATCACGTCGTCGCCGGCGCCGACCTGGAGATCCAGATCGAGCGGCCCGGAGATCTCCGCGGCCACCAGCTCGCCCACGGAGCCGCCCGACACCCTGCGGACCACCTCGCCGACCAGGAACCCGTACGTCAGCGCGTGGTAGCCGTGCGCGGTGCCCGGCTCCCAGATCGGCGCCTGGCCGGCCAGCCGGTCCGCGATGGCGGCCTGGTCGCCGAACTCCTCCACCGGGACCTGCTCCTCGATCACGGGCAGCCCCGCCTGGTGGGTGAGCAGGTGCTCGACGGTGACGCGCTCCTTGCCGTGCCGCGCGAACTCCGGCCAGACGTCCGCGACCGGGGCGGCGATGTCGAGTAGGCCCCGCTCGGCCAGCAGCAGCGCGACCGTCGCGGTCACCGCCTTGGTGCACGAGTACGCCAGCACGGGGGTGTCACGCTCCCAGGGCCGCCCGCTGTGGCGGTCGGCGACCCCGCCCCACAGGTCCACGACGGGTTCGCCGTCCAGGAAGACCGCGAACGCCGCGCCCAGTTCTTCGCCGCCGGTGAAGTGCGCTTCGAACACCTCCCGCACCCGGGAGAAGCGGGGGTCGCAGTGCCCATACGTGTCCGCCCGACCCTCGATCACACCGTCCGCAGTCATCGTCCGTCCCCGCATCCTTAGAAAGTGAGCACTTGCTTGGTAGCCGAGCCTAACAACTGGGGCCGCTTCGGCCCAGGAGACCAGCGTGGCACCCTCAACCTGCTGACCCCCGGCACGGTCCTGGCCGCCCTCGCCTCCGCCGTCACCGGCCAGGTGATCAGCCTGGCCATGCCCATCAGGGGCGCCACCTCCTCGCCCGCCCCCACGACGGTTCCGCACCTGCGGGGCCGCCCGCTGCCGCAGCACTTCATGTCCGTGGACGGCGGCGACTACGCGGCCGGCACCCGCCCGATCGGGGCCGGGCTGCGGATGGCCGACGACGCCCTGATGGTCACCCACCACGGCACCACGACTCATATGGACGCGCTCTGCCACATGTGGGCGGGGGAGGAGCTCTACAACGGGCACCCCGCCGCCAGGGTCAGGTCCTACGGGGCCACCCGCTGCGGTATCGAGACCGCGGGCGGCGTCGTCGCCCGGGGGGTGCTCTTCGACGTCCCCCGCCATCTCGGCCTCGACCACCTGCCGGTGGACTTCCGCGTCTCCGGCGACCTGCTGGCGGAGATCCACGACGATGTGCGCCCCGGCGACGTGGCGGTGGTCCGCACCGGCTGGCCCCTGGTCTGGGAGGGCTCGCCGCAGGACTACTGGGCGGGCCAGCCTGGCCTGTCCGCGGACGGCGGCAGGTGGCTCGCCGCCCGCGACGTCGCCGTGGTCGCCTCGGACAACGCCGCCATCGGGGGCCTCAACGCCCGCCAGCTCGCCGACGAGGACCTGGCGGACGATCTGCACCTGATCCTGCTCTGGCGGCACGGCATCCACCTGGCCGAGATGCTCTCGCTGGAGGAACTGGGCGCGGCCTGCGCCGGCCGCGGCGGCGGGGACTTCGTCTTCGTCGCGGCCCCGTTGAGGATCGAGGGGGGCACGGGAAGCCCGATCAACCCGCTGGCGATCCTCTGAGAGCGGCGCCCGGTGGCCGTTTCCCGGGCACCGGGACAGGGGAGACGCCGAACGCCCGTGGAGGAGCGGTAAGACCTGGCACACGTGTCGGGCGCGGTGCGGCCCGTCGACCACGCCGCCGACCACGATCTCGCCTGCTGGCCGTCACCGTCCTGACCCGATCCGCCCGGGGGCGCGCCGGGCGGATCGGCGCCTTCGAGACGGTTCCGAGGGTCCGTGCCGGACGTGGCGATTCCCCGCGCGACCTGGGAAACTCTCCTCGCGCCCGATGCGGGTGCGGCGCGCCTCGCCGGGCAGGAGTGTGCTCGATGAGCATTGGCCGCGAGTGGCTAGAGTAGTAGTTGTACTAACATTTGAAATTACTTCCCCGGGGAGAAGCATGAGCCGTCCACAGCGGGGGACCCTCCGTGATGTGCGGAAGGGCAACCGGTCCGTGGTCCTGTGGACGTTGTATTTCGCCAACGAGCTGAGCAGGCACGACCTGGCCCAGACGACCGGTCTCAGCGCCGCGACGGTCAGCAACGTGATCGGCGACCTCATCGCGGACGGCATCGTGGTCGAGACCGGTTCCGTCGACTCCGACGGCGGGCGCCCGCGGATCATGCTCAGGGTCGACCCCTCGTACGGATACGTGGTCGGGGTGGGGGTCGGGGAGACCCGCGTCCGCGTCGAGCTGTACGACCTGGCGATGAAGGAGCGGGCGAGGAAGGAGTTCGCCCTCGACCCGAGCCACCACGAGCCCGCCGTGGTGGCCCGGCACATCCTCGACGGGCTGGAGGCGGTCCTGTCGGAGGCGGGGGCGGACGAGTCCGAGGTGCTCGGCATGGGGCTGGGCGTCCCGGGTGTCGCCGAGCAGGGGCCCGACCTGCTCATCCACGCCCGCGCGTTCGGCTGGGACGGCGTACCGCTGGGCGCGCTGCTGCGCGAGGGCACCTCGATCCCGGTCTTCGCCGACAACGGGGTCAAGACCACCGGCCAGGCCGAACTCTGGTTCGGGGCGGGCAAGGGCGCCCAGCACCTGGTCATGACCTTCATCGGCACCGGTGCCGGGGCGAGCATCATCAACGGCGGCGTCACCTACCGGGGAACGGCGAACGGCGCGGGGGAGTGGGGCCATACGAAGATCGTCCTCGACGGGCGCCCCTGCCGCTGCGGCGGCCAGGGCTGCCTGGAGGCGTACGTCGGCGCTGAGGCGATCCTCGCCGGCGCGGGCAGGGACCTGGGGGACGACGACGAGGAGAGCGTCTTCGCCGCGCTTCTCGCCGATCCGCTGGCCAGGCCCGCGTTCGAGGAGGCCGTCCGCTGCCTCGGGGCGGGGCTGGCCAACCTCATCAACCTGTTCAACCCCGAGCGTGTCATCCTCGGCGGCTGGGCCGGGTCCCTGCTCGGGCGGGAGTTCCTTGCCGAGATCCGTGCCGCCGCCGCCAGGTACGCCCTGCCGCTGCCCTTCTCGCAGGCGTCGATCGAGCTGGGCCGGCTCGGTCCCGAGGCGGTCGCCCTGGGCGCGGCCACACTGGTCGTCGAGGACTTCCTGCTGCGCAGCCACGCGGTGCGCCCCGCGGGGCGGGACGAGAGCCCGGCGCGGGCGGCCGGGCCCGCGCACGGCTGACCGGTCTCCGGCGCCGGGCGCCGCGGCTGTTGACGCCGTCCCGCCCAGCACTTATTTTGCATTCTGTACTAAGAGTGGCGACGGGGGGAACGACTGTGGACGGGTCGCACATCGACGGGACGTTTCGGGGCGCCGCCTCCGGACGCGCCGCACCCCGTGGGGGAAGGCCGTCGTCAGGTGAGCGCCGGGCGAGCGGCTGGGCGGGCCGCCGATGAGGAGGGCGCTGGTCGTCCGTGGCGGCTGGGAGGGGCACGTCCCCGTCGAGGCGACCGAGCTGTTCATCCCCGAACTGGCCGCCGCCGGCTTCTCGGTGACCGTCGCCGACGACCTGGAGGTCTACGCCGACCGGCCGCTGCTGGCCGGGACCGACCTGGTCGTGCAGTGCTGGACGGGCGGCACACTGACCCGGGAGCAGGAGGCGGGGCTGGTGGCCGCGGTCCGCGCGGGTACCGGCTTCGCCGGCTGGCACGGCGGCCTGGTGGCCACCTTCGACGGCAGCCATGACTACCTGCGGATGGTCGGCGGGCTCTTCCTGCACCACCCCGAGGACTTCCTCAGCTACGACGTCGTCATCGACCCCGCGCGCGCCGACCACCCGATCGTCGCCGGGCTGGACGACTTCACCGTCGAGACCGAGCAGTACTGGATGCTCACCGACGCCCACAACGAGGTTCTCGCCACCACGCGGTTCGCCTCACCGGAAGCCGTCATGCCGGTCGTCTGGACCCGCAGGTGGGGGAGGGGAAAGGTCTTCTTCTCCGCCGTCGGCCACCGGCTCGCGGACCTGCGGCATCCCACCGTGTACGAACTCACCCGGCGCGGCCTGATCTGGGCCGGCCGGTGACCGCCTGACGTGACGTTCCCCGCGCCTCCCTCGGGGATGGGGGCGCGGGGAACGTCGCCTCAGATCCCGTTCCTGCCGATGACACCGCTGTACCACAGGGCGCTGTCCTTGGGGATGCGCCGTTGGGTGTCGTAGTCGACGTGGACCAGCCCGAACCGCTTCTCGTAGCCGTACGCCCACTCGAAGTTGTCCATCAGCGACCAGGCCAGGTAACCGCGCAGGTCGGCTCCCTCACCGATCGCCTGGTGGGCGGCGAGCAGATGGGTGCGCAGGTAGTCGACGCGCTCGGCGTCGGCCACCCGGCCGTCCTCGGCGGAGTCGTGGTAGGCCGCCCCGTTCTCGGTGATCATCAGCGGGGTGGTGGGATAGTCCCGCGCCAGCCGCACGAGGAGCCTGCGCAGGCCGTCGGCCTCGACGGGCCAGCCCATGGCGGTCACCGGCAGGCCGGGGTCGAGGTGTTCGACGCCCTCGGTGCCGGGGAAGCGGTTCGAGGAGGGCGTGCCCACCTTCGCCGCGACGAGGGTCGGCGCGTAGTAGTTGACTCCCAGCAGGTCGATCGGGGCGCCGATCAGCTCCTCGTCGCCGTCGGCGATGTGCTCCAGAGTGGTGAAGCGGGCCATGTGCTCCAGCATGTCGGCGGGGTAGCGGCCGTTGAGGATCGGGTCGAGGAAGATCCGGTTGTGCAGGCCGTCGACGAGCCCGGCCGCCGCGACGTCGTGCCGGTCCTGCGGGTCGCGGGGGGACACCGGGGTGAGGTTGACCGTGATCGAGACCTCTCGGGCTCCCGCCGCGCGCAGGGCGCGGGCCGCCAGACCGTGGCCGAGCAGCAGGTGGTGCGCCGCGCGGAAGGCCGCGTCCGGCTCGGTCCTGCCGGGCGCCTGATCGCCGGTGGCGTACCCGAGGAAGGCCGAGCACCACGGCTCGTTGAGCGTGGTCCAGGTCCTGATCCGGTCTCCGAGCCGGTCGTACACCACTCCGGCGTACTCGGCGAAGTGGTGGGCGGTCTCCCGCACGGTCCAGCCGCCCCGGTCCTCCAGGCACTGCGGCAGGTCCCAGTGGTACAGGGTGGTCATGGGCTCGATGCCGGCGGCCAGCAGGGTGTCCGTCAGCCGGTCGTAGAAGTCGAGACCGAGGGGGTTCACCGGTCCCGTGCCGTCGGGCCTGACCCGGGGCCAGGAGACGGAGAAGCGGTAGGTGTCGATGCCGAGGTCCCGCATGAGGGCCACGTCGTCGGCGTAGCGGTGGTAGTGGTCGCAGGCGATGTCGCCGGTCTGCCCGAGGTGCACCCGGCCGGGGGTCCTGGCGAAGGTGTCCCAGATGGAGGGGGCGCGTCCGTCCTCCGCGGCGGCGCCCTCGATCTGGTAGGCCGCGGTGGCGACCCCCCAGCGGAAACCGGGGGGGAACAGGGCCAGGCCGGTGCCGGTCCGGTCGTCGGTCTGGGTCATCCCTTGATCGCTCCTTGCGTGGTTACGCGGATGGGTCGCCTGCCGGGCGGCGTCAGGTCGACGATCGGTGGCAGGGGCGCCGTTCCACCCTCCCGCGCTCTGTGGGCGCCCGAGGGGAGTGGTGGCTGCTCAACTTTGAGGCTTAATTCATAATGAAATTTAAGGGGAAAAACTCCGTCTGCGTCAAGGTGGAGTTACCGAGTCGTGCCCAGGCCGTGGACGATTCCGATCGTGCCGGAACGGCCGACGAGAGCCGGCTCCCGGGAGCAGGCTCTCGTCGCGGACCGTGCGGGACCGGGGTGAACCGTCAGGTGCCGGGGTAGCCGCCCCCGCCGTGGGCGGCGTCGAGGGCGTCGTAGTCGGGGGTGAAGCCCTTCTTGGGGATGGCCGCCACGAACTCCACGTGCCGTGGCCTCTTGTATGAGGCGAGGCCGCCCCGCACATGCTCGACGATCTCCTCGGCGGAGGCCGTGGCCCCGTCCCCGAGGACCACGACGGCCTTCACCGCCTGCCGCCACCGCTCGTCGGGGACGCCGATGACCGCGGCGTCGGCGACGGCGGGATGGGTCTTCAGCACCCGCTCGACCTCGGCCGGGTAGATGTTCTCGTTGCCGGACTTGATCATGCGGAGCCGGGGGCCGATGAAGGTGATCGTGCCGTCGGCCTCGCGGCGGCCGAGGTCGCCGGTGTGGTGCCAGCCCCCGCGCGTCTTCGCCTCGTTGAGCTCAGGCCTGTTGAAATATCCGGAAAAAAGGGACTTGCCGCGGGCGCAGATCTCGCCCACCTCTCCCGCGGGCACCTCGTCGCCGTCAGGGGTGAGGATGCGCACCTGGACCAGTGGTGACGGCCGTCCGGCGAACCCCGCGGCCCCCGGGGCGAGCCCCAGGAAGGTCAGCATCCCGGCCACCTCCGTCTGCCCGTAGCCGCCCATCCTCGACCGGCACCAGGGGGAGTCGTCCACGCTCGTCATGGCGTCCCACTCGGCCGAGTGGGAGACGAAGCGGAGCGACGTCAGGTCGTACTTGCCGCCCTCGTTGGCCTTCACCACCGCGTCGATCATCTGCCCGAACAGGAACGCCTGGGTGACCTTCTCCGCGTCGACGAGGCGGCAGACCTCCTCGGGGTCGAAAGCCGGCGTGAACACGTTCGTCCCGCCGATCTGTAGCGTGGCCAGGCAGAACATCATCGTGCCCACGTGGAACAGCGGGCCGCTGTTCAGGAAGGTGAAGCCCGGCTCCATCTGCCGCACCACCAGCAGCGAGGCGCTGTGCGCGACCAGGGCGGCGCTGCTGAGCAGCGCCGCGTTGGGACGGCCGTCGAAGGCGGCGGTGTAGAGCGCGAGCACCGGCGCTGTGTCGTCGGCGGCGTCGGCGAACCCGTCCGGCACGGCGCCCGGGGACCCGCCGGCCAGGAACGCCTCGTAGCCCGCCCCCGCGAGGATCCAGTCCTCGCCGCTCAGCGGGGCGGCGACCTCGGACTCCTCCCAGACGACGACCTTCGGAGCGAGGTCCGAAAGGACGAAGGAGAGCTCTTCGGCCGACTGCCGCCAGTTCGCCGGGCAGAGGATCGCGCCGAGCCTGGACGAGGCGAGCAGCAGTTCGAGCACCGCGTGGTCGTTTCTGCCCAGCCAGAGCACCCGCTCCCCGGCCGTCACGCCCCGCGCGGCCAGCGCGCCCGCCAGGCGGGTGACCCGCGCGTCCAGTTCGGGGTAGGTGAGCCGCAACTCGCCGTCCACCACCGCGGTCACCCCGGGGCGGCTGCGGGCGTGCTCGGCGAGGACGTCGGACAGGGTCAACTGGTGGATCATCGCGCCTCCTGGTGGGGGTGGCGTACGGCCCGCGACCTCCCGCCTCGGCCGGTGCGAGCCGTACGGGGACGGATCATTCGAAAGCCGGCATGACCTCGGCGGCGAAGAACCGCATGACCTTCCTCATCTCCGCCAGCGGCATCGGCCGGGTGCTGCCGAAGTCGCAGAGCAGGTTGGCGAATCCGGCGTCCCGCAGCAGCCGGATCTGGCCGATCACCCGCTCGGGGTCGCCGATGACCTCCAACTGCTCCCAGCGGAAGTCGTTGGAGACCGAGCCGCCCTTGAGGTAGCGGTCCTGGTAGTACTCGAAGCCCTGTGCGGCCTTGCCGGTCCTGGGGTCGATCGGGGCGCTCTTCTCGTTGAAGATCCGGCTCCGGTCGAACCCCGCCTCGAACCTGGCCTGGTCCTCGCGGGCCGCCTCCGCCGTGGCGGCGACGTAGACGCTGCGCGCGACCACCAGCTCGTGCCCGGTCACGTCGTGCCCGGCCAGTTCCGCGGTCGTCCGCCAGGTCTCCGCCGCCTTGACCACCTTGCGGAACGGCGCCGCCGGGTCGGCCAGGATGGGCAGGCCGCGCTCGGCGTACATGGTCACGGTCTCCGGGGACACGGCGGCCACATGGATCGGCGGGAACGGGGTCTGGAGCGGCCGGGGGACGAGTTCGACCTCGGTGCCGGTCCGGTAGAACTTGCCCTCGTACCGGAAGGTGGGGCTGCCCCAGAGGCCGAGGATGACCTCCAGCGCCTCGTTGAACCGGTCACGGGCCTCGGCCAGGTCGATGCCGAAGCCCTCGAACTCGAAGCTCTGGTAGCCGCGCCCGATGCCCAGCTCCAGCCGCCCGCCGGAGAGCACGTCCACCATGGCCGCCTCCTCGGCGACGTGGATCGGGTTGTGCAGCGGCAGCACCACGATGCCGGTGCCCAGCCGGAGCCGCTCGGTGCGCGCGGCCATGGCGGCCAGCATGGTGAACAGGTTCGGGACCACTCCGTAGTCGCGGAAGTGGTGCTCGGCCAGCCGCACGCCGTGGAAACCCAGCTCCTCGGCCAGCTCGACCAGTTCGAGATGGTAGTCGTAGACATCCTTGAAGCTCTGGCCGTCGAACCGGTGGAAGAGGTGGAAGGTCGAGAACTTCATCGGCTTGTCCCCTGGCGGTCGTCTCCGTCTGTCCCGTTCCGCGGTCTCGGTTGCGGCGGGCCGCACGAAACCAAGCGCTCGCTTGGGAAGCGTATCAGTTCTCCGCGTCCGGGGAAGTGCCGCGCCCGTCAGGAAATGGCGGTCGTGGGGTCGGGTAGTTTTCCGGGGTGACTGTCCTTCTGCCCGGTGTGGCGCTCACCGACCATGTGTTCACCGTTCCCCTCGACCACGCCGACCCCGGCGGCGAGACGATCGAGGTCTTCGCCCGGGAGGCGGTCGACCCGGCCAGGCAGCGGGAGGACCTGCCGTGGCTGCTCTTCCTGCAGGGAGGTCCCGGCGGCAAGTCGCCGCGCCCGACCGCCGCGGAGGGATGGCTGGGGCAGGCGCTGAAAACCCATCGCGTCCTCCTGCTCGACCAGCGGGGGACCGGTCGCAGCACTCCCGTCACCGCGAAGACGGTGCGCGGCACGGACGCCGAGCTCGCCGCCCGCCTCGGGCACTTCCGGGCCGACTCGATCGTGGCCGACGCCGAGCTGATCCGGCGCGAGCTCGCCGGTGACCGGCCGTGGGACACCCTCGGCCAGAGCTACGGCGGCTTCATCACGCTGACCTACCTCTCGCTGGCCCCCGAGGGCCTGGCGACCTGCTACGTGACCGGCGGCCTGGCCGGGCTCGACGCCACCGCCGACGACGTCTACTCCCGCACCTACCCGCGGGTCCTGGACAAGGTGCGCCGTTACTTCGCCCGTTACCCGCAGGACTCGGACCGCCTGGACGCGATAGCCGCCCACCTGCGCCTGCACGAGGTCTTGCTCCCCGACGGTGACGTGCTGACCGTACGCCGCCTGCAGACCCTCGGCATGTGCCTGGGGATGAGCGACGGCGCCGAATACCTGCACTGGTTGCTGGAGGAGGCCTGGACCGGCAGCAGGCTCTCCGACCTCTTCCGATACGAGGTCATGATGGCCACCGGTTTCGTCGGCAACCCGCTCTACGCGGTCCTGCACGAGTCGATCTACGCCCAGGGCGCCGCCACGGACTGGGCCGCGCACCGGCTGCTGCCCAAGGAGTTCCACGAGGACGCGGGACCGACGCTCCCCACCGGGGAGATGATCTACCCCTGGATGTTCGACGAGATCGCCGCGCTCCGCCCCTTCAGGGGCGCCGCCGAGATCCTCGCCACCGTCTCCGGCTGGCCCGCCCTCTACGACCCGGCCCGGCTGGCCGCCAACCGGGTCCCGGTGGTCGCCGCCGTCTACTACGACGACATGTACGTCGACGAGGGCCTGTCCATGCGCACCGCGCGCACGGTGGGCAACGTGCGGACCTGGGTGACCAACGAGTGGGAGCACGACGGCGTCCGGGTCTCCGGCGGCAAGGTCCTCGCCCGCCTGATGGACATCGCGGGCGGCGTCCACGGCTCCTGAACGTCTCGGGGCCTCCTGAGCCCGTGCCGTCCAAAGCGCCCGCTCCGGACGGCACGGGCTCAGGCCGGGCTGGACGCCTCGGTGACGGGGAGGCGTACCTGGAAGCGGGTGTCGCCGGGCCTCGACTCCACGCGCAGGTCGCCGCCGTGGCGGCCGGCGACGATGCGGAAGGAGATGTCCAGGCCGAGCCCGGTGCCCTCGCCCACCGACTTCGTGGTGAAGAACGGCTCGAAGATCCGCTCGCGCAGGGCCTCGGGGACGCCGGGGCCGGTGTCGCAGACCTCGATCAGCGCGATCGTGTCGTGTTCGAGGCGGGTGCGGACGGTCAGGACGCCGCTGCCGGCCATCGCGTCCAGCGCGTTGTGGATCAGGTTGGTCCACACCTGGTTGAGTTCTCCCGCGTAGGCGGGGATGGGCGGCAGCCCGGGGTCGTAGTCGGTGGCGATGGTGATCCCCGGCGGGATCTTGCCGCGGAACATGGTAAGGGTGCTGTCGAGCAGTTCCCGCACGTCCACCGTCTGGTACGGCGCCCGGTCCATCTGGGAGTACTGCTTGGCGGAGGCGATCAGCGAGGAGATCCGCTCGGTCGCGTCCGTCACCTCGTTCAGCATCTGGGAGATCTCGGTGGCCTCCGACAGCCAGTGCATCGCCGCGTCCAGGTGCCGGTCGCCGATCGCCTCGCGGACGGCGTCGAGCTTGCCGACCTCGAACCCGGCCGCCACCAGCGCCGGGGCGATCTCCCAGGCGTCTGAGACCCCGGCCTCCTCCAGGGCATCGGACAGCTCGTCCTCGGCGTCGGAGGTCTCCAGCGGCGAGCGGGGCGGCGCCTTCGAGGCGCTGTCGGCGCACGCCTCCTGCAGGTCGACCAGCTCGCGCAGCCGCTCGGGCTCGATGCCCTCCTCCGCCAGCGCGGCCAGCCGCCTGCGCGAGCTCCGTACCTTCACCCGCAGGTCGTCCACGGCCCGTACCGCCGCCGCGGCCGGGTTGTTGAGCTCGTGGGTGAGCCCGGCGGTGATCGTGCCGAGCGCGGTCAGCCGCTGCCGCCGGTCGATGAGCTCCCGCTGTGCCATCCCGCCCACGCGGGCCCCGTCGAGCAGATGCACCGCCATCGGGAACCACTCGGCCATGATCATGCCGTACTTCCTGGCCGGGAGCATGAACATGCGGCTCGGCTTGGTGGCGCGCAGCGAGTGGGCGTAGGTGGCCGGGGCGCGGTCGCCCAGGTAGGCCAGGACCGCACCGCCGTAGACGCCGGGCTGCGAGGTCGGGGTCATCGTGACCGGTCCGGCGGGGGTCTCGGTGATCATCACCACCTCGCCGTCGATGAGCACGGCGAAGCAGTCGGCCGGATCACCCTGCTTGATGATCGGCTCGCCCGCCTCGTACTCCTCCTCGGTCCCGTGTTCGGCGAGCCAGCGGAGCTTGTCCTCGTCGAGCCGCTCGAAGAGGAACAGCCCGCGGAGCACGTCTGTGTCGATCATGTGACCTCCTTGCCGAGCACGGAGAGGGACCTGGTCACGTCTTCTCCAGGTAGCGGTGGACGAGGGCCACGGCCATCGCGCCCTCGCCGACCGCGGAGGCGACCCGCTTGATCGAGTCGGCCCGGACGTCGCCGGCGGCGAACACCCCGGGAACGTTCGTCTCCAGGTGGTACGGATCCCGCCGGAGCGGCCAGTTGCGCGGCCTGTTCTCGTCGGCGGTCAGGTCGGGACCGGTCAGGACGAAGCCCCTGGCGTCGCGTTCGACGGTCTCGCCGAGCCAGTCGGTGAACGGCTCGGCGCCGATGAAGACGAACAGCCACTCGGCCCCGACCGTGCGCTCGCCGTCCGGGCCCTTCAGCGTGATCCGCTCCAGGTGCCCCTCGCCCTCGGCGCCGACCACCTCGGTCTCGGTGAGCACCTCGATGTTCGGGATCTGCGAGATCTGCTCGATCAGGTAGTGCGACATGGTCCGCTCCAGCCCGTCACCCCTGACGACCAGGTAGACCCTGCTGGCGTACCCGGACAGGTAGACCGCGCCCTGACCCGCCGAGTTGGCGGCGCCGACGATGTAGACCTCGCGGTTGCTGCACTCGGGCGCCTCGGTCATGGCCGCGCCGTAGTAGCAGCCGGAGCCGATGAACTCGTCGAGGCCGGGGGCGTTCAGCCGCCGGTAGGAGACGCCGGTGGCCAGGATGACGGTGTGCGCCGCGATCGTGCCGCCGTCGGCGAAGCCGACCACCCGGGCCTGGCCCTTGACCTCAAGGCTGGTGACCGTGCGGGCGGTGAGCAGCTCGGCGCCGAATTTCAAGGCCTGGCGCCTGGCCCGGTCGGCGAGTTGCGCGCCGGAGACGCCGTCGGGAAAGCCCAGGTAGTTCTCGATCCTGGAGCTCTGGCCCGCCTGCCCGCCCGAGGCGTGCTGCTCGACCATCACCGTGCGCAGTCCCTCGGAGGCGCCGTAGACCGCGGCGCCCAGCCCGCCGGGGCCGCCCCCGATCACGATCAGGTCGTAGAAGTCGGTGGCCGGGGCGGTGGACAACCCGACGGCCTGGGCCAGCTCGGACAGGTTCGGCGCGGTGAGTTTCGCACCGTCGCCGGTGACGACCAGCGGCACCCTGGCCGGACCGGTACCGCCCTTCTCCCCGGCCGCCGCGAGCAGCTCGGCGCCCTCGGGGGAGTCGTCCAGCATCCAGCGGTAGGGCACCTGGTTGCGCGACAGGAAGTCCCTGACCTCGTACGAGGGAGCCGACCAGCGCGCGCCCACCACCCGCAGCTCGTCGGACTCGCGCCGGTCGGTGCGCTGCCAGGCGTCGAGCTGGGCGTCCAGCACCGGGTAGAACTTCTCCTCCGGCGGGTCCCACGGTTTGAGCAGGTAGTGGTCGAGGTCGACCACGTTGATCGCCTGGATCGCGGCATCGGTGTCGGCGTAGGCGGTCAGCAGTACGCGGCGGGCGTACGGATACAGGTCCATGGCCTGTTCCAGGAACTCCACGCCGTTCATCTGGGGCATTCGGTAGTCGGCGAGAATCGCCGCGACGTCGTCGCCGCGGAGCCGAAGTTCGCGGACGCTCTCGATGCCCTGGACAGCGGTGTCGGCCCGGACGATCCGGTAGGAATGGCCATAGCGGCGCCGCAGGTCGCGCGCGACGGAGCGTGATACACCTGGATCGTCGTCGACCGTCATGATGACCGGTTTATCCATGCGCTGTCTTCCCCCACAGATAGAGACCCTCGAGATGGGGACAACCTCTCCGAAGGATGCCACATTCGCGTTAAAGCAATCGTCCATCGGGTGCGGTCGTGGGGGCCGGATCGGGACCGTGGCCGGGTATCCCGGCGGCGCGCAGCAGGGCGGTCGCGCAACCGTGGTCGGTGAGGAAGCGCCTGAGCTCGGGGTCACGGGCACAGAGCTCGCCCATGCTCTCGTGGCCGATCCGGTCGGCGATGATCTGCAGGGCGATGTCCTGCCTGACGTACTGGACGGCCATCGCGACGACGGCCGGGTCCTCGGTGTAGACGCCCCACGCGGTGCCGCCGGCGAAGCCGCCGACCAGGGCCTCCCGCCGGTCGCCCACGACGACCAGCAGCCGATGGTCCAGGCCCTGCCCCCCTTGGGCCTCCGTGGTCGCGCACGGGGCGGGGAAGCGGTGCTCGTAGAGGTTCCCGACCGGCTTTTGCGCCGGTCCGAAGTGCAGCACCGAGGTCTCGACCCCGCGCTCGACGGCCCGCCCGACCAGTGGGGAGAGCCGCTCCATCTCCGCGGGCCAGATCGACAGGAACAGGTCGGTGTGCGCCTCGGCCACCACGTCCTCGGCCCGCGCGAGCAGTGCCTCCGCGTCCTTGAGGCTGTGGATCAGGTGTGCCCTGGGGGACGCCACGATCACGGGCAGCGAGACCTCCAGCGACTCGATCGAGTCGTCGAACTCCCGGCGCATGCGTTCCAGCAGGGAGCGCGGTGGCAGCGGCAGGTAGTCGACGGCGTCGTCGGCGCCACGCAACTCGTAGGCCGCGCTCTTGGCCACCAGCTTGCCCAGGGTCGCGTAGACCATGCTGCGTGGCACGCCTGAGCGCTTGGCGACCTCGTAGCCGTTGAGGGGCTGGCCGGCACCGACCAGGGTGACGTATGCCTTGGCCTCGTAGCCCGACATCCCCAAACGCTGTAATTGCTCCACTACGTCCTGCATCGCAGTTATGGTACGGCGCGAGCTACCCCTTTAGCGCTGTCCTAAAGCAGCTGTTTCGTGGGATTTTCGTCACGCACCCGGGTTGGAGGCCATCGTTTGGCGAGAGGGGGCCTGCCGGGTTTACCCGGCAGATGAATCGCCTGCCCGTTTGTGGTTCCTGTGTTCGAAACGGTCACGGGCTTGGCGCCCGCCCATCCCGGCCGGGCGGGGCGAGAAGCCGCTCCCGCCGGGAGTGGGGGCGCGGAACGGCCCAACGGGCGGTATACCGACATTTTACTTTTATTTGGGCTGCGCTATTTCGGTCCGGCCGGCACCGGCCGCTGTGCGGTCGCCACCGGGAAAGCGGAAGGCCGCGGACGCCCCCGGCAGGACGTTCGCGGCCTTCGCGTTCTTCGGTCGGGATCAGACCTGTTCGGCCTTCTCCAGAGCGGAGCAGCAGGTGTTCACGATGAGGCGGGTCACCTGGTAGGGGTCGACGTTGGCGTTCGGACGCCGGTCCTCGATGTAGCCCTTCTTCTCCACCTCGACCTGCCACGGGATGCGGACCGAGGCGCCGCGGTCGGAGACGCCGTAGCTGAACTCGTTCCAGGGGGCGGTCTCGTGGAGGCCGGTGAGACGGTCCTCGATGCCGGCGCCGTAGTACTTGACGTGCTCCAGGGCGTTCGCCGCGAGGGCCTCGCAGGCGGTGATGATCGGGTCGTAGCCCTCGCGCATCGCCTTGGTGGAGAAGTTGGTGTGCGCGCCCGCGCCGTTCCAGTCACCCTTCACCGGCTTGGCGTCCAGGGTGGCGGCGATGTTGAAGTCCTCGGCGGTGCGGTAGAGCAGCCAGCGGGCGATCCACATGTGGTCGGAGACCTCCAGGGGGCCGGCCGGGCCGATCTGGAACTCCCACTGCCCGGGCATGACCTCGGCGTTGATGCCGGAGATGGCCAGGCCCGCCTCGATGCAGTAGTCGAGGTGCTTTTCGACGATCTCGCGGCCGAAGACCTCGTCGGCGCCGACGCCGCAGTAGTAACCCCCCTGCGGGGCGGGGAAGCCGCCGAGCGGGAAGCCGAGCGGACGGCCCTCCTTGAAGAAGGTGTACTCCTGCTCGATGCCGAACCACGACTCCTGGTCGGCGTACTTCTCCGCGACCTCGACGAGGGCCGCACGGGCGTTGCTGGCGTGCGGGGTCATGTCGGGGTTGAGCACCTCGCACAGCACCAGCACGTTGCTGCCGCCGCGGATCGGGTCCGGGCAGGTGAACACCGGCTTGAGCACGCGGTCGGAGGAGGAACCGTCGGCCTGGTTGGTGCTGGACCCGTCGAAGCCCCAGATCGGGAGTTCGGCACCGTCCGCCATGACCTTGGTCTTTGAGCGGAGCTTGGCGGTCGGCTCGGTACCGTCGATCCAGATGTATTCGGCCTTGAAGGTCATCGGCGGAGTCCTTGAGGGTGGAGGTGTCTGCTGCCACCAAAGATTTGCAAGTCGCGATTTCGCAACTGTTGCCCGTATGTGAACAGAGTGTTACCCAGCCTCATCCGGGCAGGCAGCGGCCGCCCCGAAAACCGCACATGCCATTCTCTGCCCCTGTGAGCTGCCCTTTTACCGGACGATTGGCCCGATGTAGACGTCCATCGCGGAGGAAACGGCGTGCCGCGGAGCGGTGGGCGGAGGTCGAGGGCGGCCGGCCCGGAGCCCACGGCCAATCCGCCGCCCACTTAACCGAGCAAGCGCTTGCCTAAGAAAGGTGACCGCGTTACCGTGACGGGCGATGGCCGAGATCCGCCCGCGTCCACGACGTCCCGGCGGTCCACGGACGTCGTCCGCCGGGACGGATCGCGCCCCGTCTCGGCGGGCGACCCGATCTGTCAGGAGCCGGATGCGAGGTAGGGCGGCCGTCGCGGGCCTCGGGATGACGGCCCTGACGCGGGCCTCGGGCAGGACCGAGCTGGAACTCGCCGTCGAGGCGTCCCGCGCCGCGCTGGCCGACGCCGGCCTGGAGGCCGGGCAGGTCGACGCGGTCCTCAGCTACCACATGAACGACTCGGCCCCCGTGGTCGGTGTCGCGAGGGCACTGGGAATCGAAAGGCTGGGCTGGCACAACGACATCTCCGGCGGCGGTACCCAGACGGCGTCCATCCTCGGCGACGCGGCGATGCTCATCGCCTGCGGCGTCGCGGGCAGCGTGCTGGTCTACCGGGCGCTGAACGGCCGCTCGGGCAGGCGCATGAACACCGTCTCCACCGGTCCGCAGGAGCGCTTCACGGTCCCGTACGGGATGGCGGGACCGATCCCGATGTTCGCCCTGGCGGCACAGCGCTACCTGCACGAGACCGGTCTGGGAGAGGAGCATCTGCACGCGGTCGTCGCCCAGTCACGCGACAACGCCGCGGCCAACCCGCGCGCCCTGCGGCGCGATCCGCTCTCGCTGGAGGAGTACCTGGCCAGGCCGTACGTCTGCGCACCGCTGCGGACCGTCGACTGCTGCCAGGAGACGGACGGCGCCTGCGCGCTGGTGATCCGCGACGCGCGGCTCGCCCCGGAGGCTCCCCGGATCCACGCCGTGGTCAGGGGAGGGGGGCCGGGCTGCTCGTCCATGGACCGTTCGCCCGACGTCACCGCGGTCTTCTCCGCCCATGTCGCGGCTCCCCTGTGGGAGACGTCGGGCATGCGGCCCCGGGACGTGGACGTCGCCCTGCTCTACGACGCCTACTCCTGGCTGGTGCCCCGGCAGCTGGAGGACTTCGGCCTGGCCGGCCGGGCCGAGCTGGGCGAGTTCCTCCTCGCCCGCCGCCACGCCGGGGTCAATCCGCACGGCGGTCTGCTGTCGGAGGGGTACGTGCACGGGCTGAACAACGTGGCCCAGGCCGTAAGGGAACTCAGAGCGGGTCGCGAGACCGCGCTGGTGACCGGATTCGGCGGCAGCTACGGTAGCGCGGCCCTGCTGGTCCGCCCCGGCTGAGGCCGCGACGCGCGCGCGCGGGGGGTGGGCGAGTGCCGACCACGCCGGGTCGGCCACTCGGCGGGGCGCGGCGGGCGCGGGGCCGGACGGGCTCAGCTGGACTCGTCCCAGTCGTCCTCCCGAGAGCCGGCGAGCTCGGCCTCCATCTCCTCCAGATCCCGCATGAACCCCTGGAACCCCCTCGGGCCCAGGCGGCGCCAGACGAGCAGCTGCAGGGAGCGAGTCTCCTCGTCCAGCGTCGGCTCCTCGTGGCGTGGCGCCCGCGTCTCCTGGGCCTGCCGGTCCACGGCCTGGAGCTCCTCGACCGTGAAGCGGACTCCGTGCTCGCGTTCGAGCAGCCGGAGGTGCGGGTCGTTGCGCAGTCTCTGGTCCCGGGCGCGCCGGGCGCGCCGGGCGGCCAGCTCGTCGTGGACGTGCGCACTGGAAACCTGGGGCGGCGTGTCGGCCGGACGTCGAGTCATCGTGGGTTCGCCTCCGTCGGGCGGCTCCTTTTCTGGAACCTCTGCCATGAACGACGCTTGACGGGCGGCGTAGGTTGTCGGAACTTTTCCCGCGGACTCCGGAGCCACCGGCGTCACACCCTCCACCATGCCCCCGATGGTCTTGACTCGGCCCCGAGTTGAGAATAATTTTCACCCAGATGATTTTTGATGAAAGGAATGCTTGTGGCCGCAGGTGCGCTCGGACGCATCCAGACCGAGACGCCCGCGCTGCCGGAGGCGCTGCGCCGGGTGGGTGAGGCGATCCTGGCCGATCCCGCGGAGGCGGCGCGATCCACGATCATCACGCTGGCCGAGCGGAGCGGCAGCTCGCCCGCCACGGTCACCCGTTTCTGCAGGGTGTTCGGTTTCGCGGGATACGCCGGGCTACGGGTCGCGCTGGCCACCGAGACCGGCCGCGCGGCGCAGGCCAACTGGGACATGGGGGTGGGCCACGAGATCGGCCCCACCGACCCGCTCGACGCGGCGATCGGCGTGATGGCCGCCGCCGACTCGCGGCTCATCCAGGAGACTGCGGCCCAGCTCGACGCGGGCACCGTCGCCAAGGTCGCCGAGGCCATCGTGGCGGCCCGCCGCGTCCTCATCTTCGGGGTCTCCACCAGCGGGGCGGTGGCCGGGATGATGGGCGGGCGGTTGCGCCGCATCCGGGTCCCCTGCTGGAGCCACGCCGACGCGCACGAGGCGCTCGCCGACGCGGCGCTGCTCGGCGAGGGCGACGTCGCCATCGGCATCTCCCATCAGGGCCGTACCCGCGAGGTGCTGGAGTCCCTCGGCGAGGCCGGAGACCGGGGCGCGCTGACCGTCGCGGTCACCTCCTTCGCCCGTTCCCCGCTGGCGGAGTTGTCGGAGCTGGTACTGACCACCGCCAGCCGCGAGACCACCTTCCGGCTGGGTGGCCTGGCCGCGGTCCACTCCCAGCTCTTCGTCCTCGACACCGTCTACGTCGCGGTCGCGCAGCGCACCTACGAGCAGACCAACGAGGCGTTCGAGCTGACGATCCGGGCCCTCGAGAGCCACCGCGTGGAGAGGAACTGAGCGTGGACATCAATATCGGGGCCGTCGAGTACGTCCATGAGGTGAAGGCCCTGGTGGACGAGGTCTCCCGGACCCAGGAGGCCGCGGTACGGGACGCGGCCGCGTTGACGGTGACCTCCCTGCTCGACGGCGGCGTGATCCAGGCCTTCGGCTCCGGGCACTCCGAGGCGATCGCCATGGAGATCGCCGGGCGCGCGGGCGGCCTGGTGCCCAGCAACCGTCTGGCCCTGCGTGACGTCGTCCTGTACGGGGACGCCCCGGTCGGCACCCTCCTCGGAGCCCCCGGCGAGCTGGAGCGCGATCCGTCGGTCGCCCGGCGGATCTACGACCTGGCGCCCGTCCGGCCGCAGGACGTGTTCGTGCTGATCTCCAGCTCCGGGGTGAACGGCTCGGTGGTCGAGCTGGCCTCGATCGTCAAGGAGCAGGGGCACGGCCTGATCGCCCTGACCTCCGTACGGCACAGCACCGCGATGACCTCGCGCCACCCCTCGGGCCGCAAGCTGCTCGACCTCGCCGACGTGGTGCTCGACAACCGAGCTCCATACGGTGACGCGGTACTCCCGCTCCCGGACGGCGGCACGTTCGGGGCGGTCTCCACGATCACCTCGGCGCTGCTGGCCCAGATGGTCGTGGCCGAGGTGGTGCGCACGCTGATCGAGGCGGGCCACACTCCGCCGATCTACCGCTCCGCCAACGTGACCGGCGGAGACGAGCACAACCGTGCTCTCGAGAACCGCTACGCCGGAAGGATCCGGCGAGGTGCCTGACCACTGCCTGTCACTTCCAGGCCACCCCCAGGAGGAAGCATGACCCAGCTATCCAGGCGCGAGCTCCTGCGCAGCGCGGCCCTGGCCGGCCTCGCCCTGCCCGCCCTGTCCGCGTGCGCCACCCCCGCGGGCAACGGCGGCGCCGCGTCCTCGGCACCCGCCGCCGGGGCCACCAGCGCGGCCAACCCGCTCGGCTTCGCCGAGGACAGGCCCCTGGAGATCTGGATCTTCGACGGCGGTTTCGGCGACGCCTACGCCAAGGACGTCCACGAGAAGCTGCTCCAGGCCAGGCACCCCAAGCTGGAGATCAAACACAACGCGACCAAGGAGATCGCCAAGACCCTCCAGCCGCGCTTCGCCGGTGGGAACCCGCCGGAGTTCATCAACAACTCCGGCGCCAACGCGATGGACTTCGGCGCCCTGGTCCAGGACGGTCAGCTCGCCGACCTCACGCCGCTGTACGACGCGCCCAGCTGGGACGACCCCGCGGTCAAGGTGCGCGACACGATCGACCCGAACGCGATCGAGCTGGGCAGCTACGACGGCAAGCCCTACGTCCTCAACTACGCCACCACCGTCTGGGGCATCTGGTACTCGCAGAAGCTCTTCGAGGCCGAGGGCTGGCAGATCCCCAAGACCTGGGCCGACTTCCTGGCCCTGTGCGAGACCATCAAGAAGGCGGGCAAGATCGCGCCCTTCACCTACGCCGGCAAGCACCCCTTCTACATCTACGAGACCATCCTCACGCTCGCCGCGAAGATCGGCGGCAAGGACGTGCTGAAGAACATCGACAACCTCGAGGACGGCGCCTGGAAGGCCGAGCCGGTCAAGCAGGCCGCGGCGGCCTTCGCCGAGGTCGGGGCGAAGTATCTGCTCCAGGGCACCGCGGGGCTCGACCATGTGCAGACCCAGACGGCGCACAACAAGGGCCAGGTCGCCATGTTGCCCTGCGGCTCCTGGCTGGAGAACGAGCAGAAGGACTCCACCCCGGCCGACTTCGGCTACGCGATGTTCACGCTGCCCGACTTCGGCTCCTCGGACGCCCTGCCGTACGGCACCCTGCACGCCCGGCCCGGCGAGGAGTACGTCGTCTCGGCGAAGTCGGCCAACCCCAACGCGGGTCTGGAGTACATGCGCGCCATGCTCTCCAAGGAGGGCGCGGGCAAGTTCATGGAGCTGGTCTCCACGCTCACCGTCGTCAAGGGCGCGGGGGAGGGCAAGACGCTCAAGCCCGGTCTCAAGAGCGCCTCGGCCGCGCTGAACGCGGCCGGCGACAACGCCGTCTGGTTCCTGTTCCGTAAGTGGTACGTCGAGCTGCACGACGAGGTGGCCGCCGCGACCGGGCAGCTCATGGCCGGCAAGCTGACCGTCGACGCGTGGGCGGACCGCGCGCAGCGGAAGGCCGACGCGATCAAGAAGGACACCTCGGTGAAGAAGTTCAACCGTTGACGTCCGCCCCCGTTCGGTAACGGGGGACGCCAGTGCCGACACCACCCCTAGGCAGGAGATCGCGTTGAGGTCCACGGTTCACCGGCCCGCCCGGCGACGGGCCGATCACCGAACGGCGAGTCGCTCATGAACCACGGCAGGACACGGTTCGTCGCGGGATTCCTGGTGATCCCGGTGGCCCTCTACGTGATCTACGTGATCGCGCCCTACGCGCAGGCCTTCTACATCGCGTTCACCGACTGGCGCGGGGTGAACGCGAGCCCGCGGCTGGTGGGCCTGGAGAACTTCCAGCGACTCCTGTCCGACAACGTGTTCTGGAAGGCCGTCAGTCACAACCTCATCCTGCTGGTCCTGATGCCGGTCCTGACCCTGGGGATCGCGCTCCTCTTCGCCTTCCTGCTCAACGCGGGCGGGCGGGGCGGCACCGGGGGCATCTGGGGGTCGAAGTTCTACCGGGTGGTGTTCTTCTTCCCCCAGGTGCTGGCCGTCGCCGTGGTCGCCGTACTGTTCCAGCAGGTCTTCAGGCCCGACCGCAGCGGGATGCTCAACGCGCCGCTCATCGCCCTGGGGTTCGAGCCGATCGGCTTCCTGTCGGACACCAGGGTCGCGTTCTGGTCGATTCTCGCCGTGCTGGTCTGGCAGGCCGTCGGTTTCTACGTCGTGCTCTTCTCCGCCGGCATCTCCTCCATCCCCCGCGACCTGTTCGAGGCGGCGGCGATCGACGGCGCGGGAAGGGTGCAGCTGTTCCTGCGGGTCACGCTGCCGCTGCTCTGGGACACGATCCAGGTCGGCTGGGTCTACCTCGGCATCGCCGCGCTGGACGTCTTCGCCATCGTGTGGGTGATGACGGCGGAACACGGCGGGCCCGACCACTCCACGACCGTGATGGCGGCGGAGATCTACCGCACCGCCTTCCAGTACTTCAAGTTCGGCTACGCCTCCGCGATGGGCGTGGTGCTGTTCTTCTTCACCATCGGGTTCGCGACACTGGCCCTGCGCCTGTCGCGACGTGAACGGATCGAGTTCTAGTGGCGGACGCCGTGATTCCCCGGAGCCGGGCCTGGGCCCGCGAGGAGCGCAGGAGGCGGCTCGGCCCCCTGTCGGCCCTGACGCACGTCGCACTGCTGGTCTGGACGGTCCTGGTCGTCGTGCCGATCGTGTGGACCTTCCTCGCCTCGGTGAAGAGCGAGGACGAGATCTTCGGTGACGCCTGGTCGCTGCCGGCCTCCCTCCGCTTCGACAACTGGGCTCGCGCCTGGGAGCAGGCGCACATCGGCCAGTACATGATCAACAGCATCGTGGTGGTGGCCTTCGGCACCTTCGGCACGATGCTGTTCGGCTCGATGGCCGCGTACGTGCTGGCCCGCTACCGCTTTCGCGGCAACCGGGCGATCTATCTGCTGTTCGTCTCCGGCCTGGCCTTCCCGGTCTACCTGGCGCTGACCCCGCTGTTCTTCGTCGTGCAGAACATGGGGACGGTTCCGGTGATCGGCCGGTTCATCGGCCTGAACACGCACGGCGGGCTGGTGCTGGTCTACATCGCCTACTCGCTGCCCTTCACGGTCTTCTTCCTCGCCGCGTTCTTCAGGACGCTGCCGGGCGCGGTGGCCGAGGCGGCCTTCGTGGACGGGGCCTCGCATGCCCGGGTCTTCTTCCGGATCATGCTCCCGATGGCCAAGCCGGGCATCATCAGCGTGACCATCTTCAACGTGCTCGGTCAGTGGAACCAGTACCAGCTGCCTCTGGTGCTGCTCACCTCGGACAGGGACAAATGGGTGCTCACCCAGGGCATCGCCGACATCTCCACGGCGGCCGGCTACGACGCCGACTGGTCGGCCCTGTTCGCCGCGCTGAGCATGGCCATCCTGCCGATGATGATCGTCTACACGCTCTTCCAGAGCCAGATCCAGAAGGGCCTCACCGCGGGCGCGCTCAAGTAGGCCGCTTGAGCCTTTTGAAGCTTTCATAAGGCAGCCTTGAGGTTCGATTCGTGCGAACGGGTTGACTGGCGGGGCTTGTTGGCGGTTAGGTTCGTTAGGAAAGTTTCCTAACGAGCGAGATACTCCCCGCCCGCGTCCCGTCATCGGAGAGATCGTTCCTCCACCATCCCCTTGGAGAGACACGTGTCCATCTCATCGAACTCCCGCCTCGGCCGCCGCACCCCGCGCCTCCTGCTGGCCTCGGCCGCGATCGCGGTCCCGGCCCTGATCGCCCCCGCCGGCGTCGGGCACGCGGCCACGCTCTCGCCCGCCGCCGCGCCCGCCGGGCTGGTCGCCGACTCCGCGGCGGCCGACCTCAACGACCCGCGCAAGAAGGACATCGCCATGCAGCTGGTGTCCAGCGCCGAGAACTCCTCGCTGGACTGGAAGGCGCAGTACAAGTACATCGAGGACATCGGCGACGGCCGCGGCTACACCGCCGGGATCATCGGCTTCTGCTCCGGAACCGGCGACATGCTCGACCTTGTCGAGCTCTACGCCCGGCGCAAACCGGGGAACGTGCTCGCCAGGTATCTCCCCGCCCTGCGCAAGGTCGACGGCACCGCCTCCCACAAGGGTCTCGACCCGAACTACACCAAGGACTGGAAGACCGCCGCCAAGGACACGGCCTTCCAGCAGGCCCAGCACGACGAGCGTGACCGGGTCTACTTCAACCCCGCGGTCAGCCAGGCAAAGAAGGACGGCCTGCGCGCCCTCGGCCAGTTCGTCTACTACGACGCCATCGTCATGCACGGCGACGGCACCAATCCGCAGAGCTTCAGCGCGATCCGCAAGAACGCCCTGAAGAAGGCGAAGCCCCCCGCGCAGGGCGGCGACGAGACGAAGTACCTGCACGCCTTCCTCGACGCCCGCAAGGTCGCCATGAAGGCCGAGGAGGCTCACGAGGACACCAGCCGCGTCGACACCGCCCAGCGGGTCTTCCTCAACAAGGGCAACCTCGACCTCGACACCCCGCTGTCCTGGAAGGTCTACGGCGACTCCTTCAAGATCAGCTGACCCCGCCAAGCCCCGGCGGCCCCCACCCCGCCGGGGCACTCCGCCTCGACATTCCTGGCCGGCGTCGTTGACGCTCTCGAATACCGGGAGACATCGTCGGCTATCCGCGACAGTGGAGGTCCTGGAGGGGCGATCACCCGGAACGCCGCGCCGGGAGGTTCTTCAGGGCCTCGCGGCGGCTCAGGCCGCTGATGCCGGTGTGGTCGACGTAGCGGACGACCTCGTCGGGGTTGGTCTTGGCGTACTCGCGCAGGGCCCAGCCGATCGCCTTGCGGGCGAAGAAGTCGTTGTCCGACAGGCTCGGCTCGATGCAGGCGTACAGCAGGCCGGTGTCGGTGGCGGCCTTGAAACGGTTCTGGGAGAGGATGGCCGTCCGGCGCTTCCACAGGTCGGTGCCGCGGGCCCAGCGCAGCATGAGGGGGCGCATGGTGTCGGGGAAGGCCGCGAGCAGGCCGCCGACGCGGTGGACGGCGAGGTCGTCGACGTAGTCCCACCAGGCTCCGGTGACGATCATCTCCTCGTACATCGGCAGCGCGTCGAGCGTCTGGAAGCCCCGGTAGAGGCGGAAACCGGTCAGCTCGATCGCCGCGTAGCGCTCCTCGCGGTACTCGGCCCCGTGCCACAGGGCCAGCGTCGCCTCCCGCCACGCGGGCGCCGTCTCCACGTAGTACTCGGTGAACACCCGCTTCAACGCCGCGCGGCGAGGTGCGGCCTGCACCCCGAGGAAGGGCATCTCCGACTTCATGTAGGCCCGCATGACCGGGGCCTTGGCGGGGTCGGCCACCTCGGTGAGTGCCATGCGCACGGCCTTCTGCAGTATCTCCACGCTCGCCCACCACTTCCCGTTCGCTTCGCGGACGGCTTGATTCTCACAGGCCGCGTCGCTCTCCGCGCGGGGTTCCGCTCACGGGTGTCAAGCCTTCTGGCTGCTCCGCTCGCCGGTCGCCAGGCCGTCGAACAGGACGGTGATGTAGTGCTCGGCGAGACCCGCGGTGTTGAGGCGTCCTCCCGGGCGGAACCAGCGCACCGCCACCCAGATGGTGTCGCGGATCATGCGGTAGGTGAGCTTGGGATCGACGTCGGCGCGGAACAGGCCAGCGGCCTGGCCGAGCTTGATCTGCCCGACCCACATCCGCTCGACCTCGTCCTCGGCCTTGACCAGGTAGTCGAAGCGGTCGCCGGGGAGTGAGCGCAGGTAGTTCCAGTCGTTCTGCATGACGGTGATCGCCGCGCGGTGGGGCTCCAGAGTGCTGAACCCGATGCGCACCATCTCTGAGAGGATCGTGCGGGAGTCACCGTCCTGTTCCAGGGCGGCGCGGTAGCGGCCGACGAGGTCGTCGAGGAAGGTGGTCAGCACCTCGTCGACGATCGTCTCCTTGGAGTCGAAGTGGTGGTAGAGGCTTCCGGAGAGGATGCCGGCCTCTTCGGCGATCTCCCGGACGGTGGTCGCCTGGAAGCCCTTGCGGGCGAAGAGCTCGGCGGCGAGTTTGACGAGATGATCGCGGCGCTCTGACGCCGGGCCGGATGCGGCCGCGCGCTTGGTCCCACCCTGGCGCTTGACCGGGGTCGTGGTCGCGCCGCCGGAGTTCTTTCGCGTGTTCACTCCCCCATTATGAACCCTTGCGCAATCGCTTGTTCACCGAAACGCGCCAGCTCATCGCGGCTTCTGTTTTTAACCAAGCGCTTGCTACGCTTGTCGCCAGGTGAAGACCGAAGGGATTCAGACAATGACCGAGGCATACATCGTCGGCGCGGTCCGTACCCCGGTGGGCCGCAGGAACGGCGGTCTCGCCGACGCGCACCCCGCCGACCTGGGCGCCCACGCCATCCGCGAGCTTGTCGGGCGCACCGGAGTGGATCCCGAGGCCGTGGACGACGTCGTGTTCGGGTGCGTCGACACCGTCGGCCCGCAGGCCGGCGACATCGCCCGTACCTGCTGGTTGGCCGCCGGGCTGCCCGAGGGGGTGCCCGGCGTCACCGTCGACCGCCAGTGCGGCTCCTCCCAGCAGGCACTCCACTTCGCCGCCCAGGCGGTACTGTCGGGCACCGCCGACCTGATCGTCGCCGGTGGCGTGCAGAACATGAGCCGGGTCCCGATCGGCTATGCCATGACCGCCGGGCAGGCGCTCGGCTTCGACAGCCCGTTCGCGGGCTCCAAGGGCTGGCAGGCCCGGTACGGCGGACAGGAGGTGTCCCAGTTCCGGGGCGCCGAAATGATCGCCGAAAAATGGGATATATCGCGACTTGAGATGGAGGAGTTCGCGTACCGGTCCCACCGGCGGGCACTCAGCGCGATCGACGAGGGTCGCTTCGCCGCCGAGATCGTCCCCTACGAGGGCGTCTCCACCGACGAGGGCCCGCGCCGTGACACCAGCCTGGAGCGGATGGCCGGGCTCAGGACCCTGGTCGAGGGGGGAAGGCTCACCGCCGCGCTCTCCTCGCAGATCTCCGACGGCGCGGCCGCGCTTCTCGTCGCCTCCGAGCGGGCGGTCAAGGCCCACGGACTGACCCCGCGCGCCCGGATCCACCACATCTCCGCCCGCGGCGACGACCCCGTCATGATGCTCTCCGCGCCGATCCCCGCCACCGCGTACGCCTTGCGCAGGGCGGGTATGACGATCGGCGACATCGACGCCGTCGAGATCAACGAGGCGTTCGCCCCCGTCGTGCTGGCCTGGCTGAAGGAGACCGGTGCCGACCCCGGCCGGGTCAACCCCAACGGCGGTGCCATCGCCCTCGGCCACCCGCTCGGCGCGACCGGCGCCCGGCTGATGACCTCGCTCCTGCACGAGCTTGAGCGGACCGGCGGCCGGTACGGGCTGCAGACGATGTGCGAGGGCGGTGGCCAGGCCAACGTGACGATCATCGAACGGCTCTGACCGCCTCCGGCGAGGCCGCCCCACCGGGATCTGCTCCCGAACGTGTCCACAGCCGCCAGGTAGCTCCGTATACCGGTCGGTAGTGGGCGTGTGGCGTTCGAGCGTGTTCCTGATCTCGGGGGCGGTTCGGTGGAGTGGGATGCCGGGTGCGGTCGGGTTCGCCTTCGCTCACCTGCCGCAGTCGGCGCCGGTGTTCTCCTGGCCCAGTCGATGAGGGGAAAGGGGAGTACCCACTCCTTTCCACTCTCAACGTATAGCGCACCGGGGGGCTTGCCACAAGACCCGGGTCGTGCCGCAGAATCGTCGGCCGAGGCCAGAACCTGCGGAAACGGGGGATACGAAATGCGAGTGTTGTTGTCGACGTATGGGTCACGTGGGGACGTCGAACCGCTGGTGGGACTCGCGGTGCGGTTGCGGGAACTCGGCGCGGAGGTGCGGGTGTGCGCGCCGCCGGACGAGGACTTCGCGCAGCGGTTGGCCGGTGTCGACGTGCCGCTGGTGCCGGTCGGCCGGTCGGCGCGCGCGCTGACGACTATGGCACCGTCGGCGGCGGACCTGCCCCGGCGCGCGGCCGAGTTGATCGCCGGCCAGTTCGACGCGGTCACCGCGGCGGCCGAGGGGTGTGACGCGTTGGTGGCGACCGGCATGATGCCGGCCGCGGCCGGCGCGCGGTCGGTGGCCGAGAAACTGGGCATCCGCTCCGTGTTCGTGGCCTTCCAGCAGATCACCCTGCCGTCGCCGTACCACCCGCCGCTGGCGTATCCGGGCCGGCCGTTCCCGCCGGACGTGACCGACAACCGGGTGCTGTGGGAGCTGGACGCCCAGAGCGTCAACGCGCTGTTCGGTGCGGCGCTCAACACGAACCGGGCGTCGATCGGCCTGCCACCGGTGGACAACGTTCGCGACTACGTCATCGGCGACCAGCCGTGGCTGGCGACGGACCCGACGCTGGACCCGTGGCAGGAGACGCCGGACCTCGACGTCGTGCAGACCGGCGCGTGGATCCTGCCGGACGAACGCCCGCTTCAGGCCGAGTTGGTGACGTTCCTGGACGCCGGCACACCACCGGTGTACGTGGGCTTCGGCAGCATGCCCATGCGCGCGTCGAAGGACGCCGCCCGGGTGGCCATCGAGGCGATCCGCGCGCAGGGCCACCGTGTAGTGGTCTCCCACGGCTGGGCGGACCTGGCCCTGATCGACGACCGGGACGACTGCTTCGTCGTCGGCGAGGTCAACCAGCAGGCACTGTTCGGCCGGGTGGCCGCCGTCGTGCATCACGGCGGCGCGGGCACGACGACGACGGCCACCCGGGCCGGCGCGCCTCAGGTGGTGGTACCCCAGGCGACGGATCAGCCGTACTGGGCCGGCCGGGTGGCCGGCCTGGGCATCGGTGCGGCACACGACGGTCCGGCTCCGACCGTCAAGTCCCTGTCGGCCGCGCTCAGAACGGTCCTGGCCCCCGAGACCCGGGCACGGGCGAGGGCCGTGGCCGGCACGATCCGCACCGACGGGACGACGGTGGCCGCGACGCTGCTGCTCGACGCGATCAGCCGGGAAAGGCCGCCGGTGTCCGCGTGAACCACACGGGATCGGCGATCCAGGACCCGGAACACGAGAACCTGCGAACCCTGGCGACCTGAACCGGCAACGGCCGGGGGCCACGTCAGGCGGAGCGTTGCTCGTCATGGCCACCAGGTTCGTCACGCTCGTCCAGACGCCTTGCCGCGCGCAATGGCCGCAAGCGACCCCAGATCGGAGCCAACGACGTGAACCCGCTGACCACCAGCGCGTTTGACCTTCCCGACCACCTCGCCCCCAAGGCCGACCCGAGGCTGATCGACGGCGACGAGCAGCACTTCGCGGCCATCGCGGAGAGCCTCGAGCAGTCGATCGCCGACCTGTCCGACCGCCTCGATGCCGAGCGCAAGGCGCCCGGCGGCAAAGGCCGGCAGGCGGTGGACCGGGACCTGGAGATCCACCGGCTGACCGCTCGCCTGCGCGCGCTGCGTCGCTTCGGCTTGGACCTGTGCCTCGGACACATGGTCGGCGCGGACGACTCCGAGCCCGTGTACGTCGGACGACTCGGCCTCACGGACAGCGCGGGTCGTCGGCTGCTGCTCGACTGGCGCTCCCCCGCGGCCGAGCCGTTCTTCGGAGCCACCCACGCCAACCCGATGGGCCTGGCAAGCCGCCGCAGGTATCGCTGGACCCGCGGCCGGGTCAGTGACTACTGGGACGAGGTGTTCACCTCCGACGGGTTTGAAGGGCACGCCGCGCTCGACGACCAGTCCGCCTTCATCGCCAGCCTGGGCGGCAACCGGTCGGCCCGGATGCGAGACGTGCTCGGCACCATCCAGGCCGACCAGGACGCCATCATCCGCGCGGGATCGCGCGGCGCTCTCGTCGTCGACGGCGGTCCGGGTACGGGGAAGACCGTCGTCGCTCTGCACCGCTCCGCCTACCTCCTCTACTCCGACCCTCGCCTCGGTCACCACCGGGGCGGCGTGCTGTTCGTCGGTCCGCACCAGCCCTACCTGGCCTACGTCGCCGACGTCCTCCCCAGCCTCGGAGAGGAGGGTGTGCAGACCTGCACCCTGCGGGATCTCGTCGCCGAGGGAGCCGCAGCGGCGATCGAGGCCGACCCGGACGTGGCCCGCCTGAAGTCGTCCGCGGACCTGGTGAAGGCGATCGAGCCTGCCGTCAGGTTCTACGAGAACCCGCCCACCAAGGGGATGACGGTCACCACCCTCTGGTCCGACGTCTGGCTGAGCGCCGACGATTGGGCCGAGGCGTTCGAAGCACCGGACCCCGGCACTCCGCACAACGAGGCCCGCGACCAGATCTGGGAGGAACTGCTCACGATCCTGATGGACAAGCACGACGACGACGCCCCGGCTCATCTGCTCCGCAAGTCGCTGCTGCAGGACAGGGAGTTGCTCACGACCTTCAACCGCGCGTGGCCGCTGATCGAAGCGGCCGACCTCGTCGGAGACCTGTGGTCGGTACCCGCCTACCTGCGGAAGTGCGCTCCCTGGCTCAGCCGCGACGACGTTCAGGCGCTACAGCGCGCGGACGCCCAGGCCTGGACGGTGTCCGACCTGCCGCTCCTGGACGCGGCGCGGCAGCGGCTCGGCGACCCGGAGGCGTCACGTCACAAGCGTCGGCAGGAAGCCGCTCTCGCCGCCCAGCGCGAGCGCATGGCCCAGGTCGTCGACGCCCTGATCGAGGCCGATGACGACGGCGAAGGCCTCGTGACACAGCTGCGCCGAGAGGACCTCCAGCGAAATCTGGTTGACGAGTCCGAGCTGCCCACCCTCGACCCGGACCTGCTCGCCGGCCCGTTCGCGCACATCGTCGTGGACGAGGCTCAGGAACTGACCGACGCGGAGTGGCAGATGTTGCTGCTCCGCTGCCCGTCCCGGAGCTTCACCATCGTCGGGGACCGTGCCCAGGCCAGGCACGGATTCACGGAGTCGTGGCAGGAACGGCTCGAGCGAATCGGGCTCGACCGGATCAACCTGGCCTCCCTGACCGTCAACTACCGGACGCCGGAAGAGATCATGGCGGAGGCCGAACCGGTCATCCGGGCCGTGCTCCCGGACGCCAACGTGCCGACCTCCATCCGTAGCGGCGACGTCCCCGTCGTCCACGGATCCGCTTCGGATCTGGGCTCGATCCTCGACACCTGGCTCGCCGCGCATGCCGAGGGGACCGCCTGCGTCATCGGTGATCCCACGTTCCGGGCGACGCCTCGCGTCCGGTCGCTGACCCCGGAGCTGTCGAAGGGGCTCGAGTTCGACCTGGTCGTCCTCATCGACCCGGAGGCGTTCGGCGACGGCATCGAAGGAGCGGTCGACCGCTATGTCGCGATGACCCGAGCGACCCGGCAACTCGTCATCCTCACGAGCTCCTGACATCGGCCGGACGAAAGCCCGCTCCCGGCCGAGTCGGTGGCCCTCCTGGACGCCGGCGCACCATCGAGTCCCTGTCGGCCGCGCTCAGGACGGTCCCGGCCCCCGAGACCCGCGTACGGGCGAGGGCCGTGATCCATGCTGACGGGGCGGCGGTGGCCACCACGCTGCTGCTCGACGCGATCAGCCGGGAAAGGCCGCCGGTGTCCGCGTGAACCACGCGGGATCGTCGAGCCGGGGAAAGCGCCTCGTCCACGGGTGCCCGGCGACACCGGAGGTATCGCGCGGCATCGGGTACCCGTCACGTCGCGCCCAGGCTTCGTGTCGGCCGATCTTTGACTCGTCCTCGTCGAGGCCCGGTAAAGCTTTACTCGAAGGCCAATGGTCAGCCCACTAGCAATTAGGAAACTTTCCTATTAGATTTGCGCCAAGCCGCCGTGGGAGCGCTTTCCCCGGAGGTTCTGGACAACGTGGGGTCTGCGCGCCTTCGGCATGGGACGCCGACCGGTCGTCAGGCGAGGAGTGGTGAATGAAGCGCGGCCCAGAGCTGCTCCGTCTGGCGGAGACCGTCGTCCTTCCCGGTTTCGAGGGCAAGGCCCCGCCCGACTGGGTGCGGCGCAGACTCGGTGAAGGACTGGCCGGGGTGGTGCTCTTCTCCAGGAACATCGCCACCCCCTCCCAGGTCGCCGACCTCACCGCCGCGCTCCGCGAGGAGAATCCCCAGGTCCTCGTCGGCATCGACGAGGAGTCGGGCGAGGTCACCCGCCTGGAGGCGGCCGGCGGGAGCACCCGGCCGGGCAACTTCGCCCTCGGCGTGGTCGACGACACCGGCCTCACCGAGGAGATCGCCGCCGACCTCGGCCGTGACCTGGCCCTGGCGGGCGTCAACCTCAACTTCGCCCCCTCGGCGGATGTGAACTCCAACCCCGACAACCCGGTCATCGGCCTGCGCTCCTTCGGCGCGGACCCCGATCTCGTCGCCAGGCACACCGTGGCCTGGATCCGGGGCATGCAGTCGGCGGGCGTGGCGGCCTGCGCCAAGCACTTCCCCGGCCACGGCGACACCTCGGTCGACTCCCACCACGGCGTGCCGCTCGTCGCCGCCACCGCGGGGGAGTTGCGCGACGTGGCGCTGCGGCCCTTCCGCGCGGCCGTCGAGCAGGGGGTGCGCACGGTCATGACCGGCCACCTGCTCGTCTCCGCCCTGGACCCGGTGATGGCCGCCACGCTCAGCCGCCGGGTCCTGCACGACCTGCTCAGGGTCGAGCTGGGCTTCGAAGGCGTCATCGTCACCGACGGCATCGAGATGACCGCGGTCTCCGGCCCGTACGGCATCGGCGGCGCCTCGGCCCTCGCCGTCGCCGCGGGCGCCGACGCGATCTGCGTGGGCGGCGAGCACGCCGGAGAGGAGACCGCGATCGCGGTCCGTGACGCGATCGCGGACGCCGTGATCGAGGGCAGGCTCTCCGAGGAACGGCTGGCCGACGCCGCCCGCCGCGTCCGCGAGCTCGCCCTCTGGACCGCGACCACCCACCGGGACACGCCCGCGCGCGCCGCCTCCGGCGGTTCCGGCGACGCGTCGATCGGCCTGGCCGCGGCCCGGCGCGCGCTGCGGGTCACCCGCCGATCCGCGACCGTGGCCTTCCCGCTGTCCGCACCACCGCACGTCGCCGAACTCGCCCCCGAGATGAACCTCGCCATCGAGAAGGACACCCCCTGGGGCGTCGGCGAGCCGCTCGGCAAGCTCCTCCCCGGCACCACGGTCACCCGGCTGGACGCCTCCACCGCCACCGGGAGCGCCATCGAGACCGTACTCGCCACCGCGGCCGGGCGCCCCCTGGTCATCGTCGTCCGCGACGCGCACCGCCACCCCTGGCAGACCGACGCGCTCCGGCACCTGCTGGCCGCCCGCTCCGACGCCGTCGTGGTCGAGATGGGCCTGCCCGGCCGATCCGACCTCGGCGCCGTGCACATCGCCACCCACGGATCCGCCCGCGTCTGCGGCCAGGCGGCCGCCGAACTCCTCGCCGGAGACGAGAACGGGACCTGACCGGCGTACGGCGCGAGCGTCGCCCGACGCCCGGCTCCTTCCTGCGGGGGCGTACGGCGCGGTGATTCTGTCGGGGCGGGCTGCTTGAATCGCCGGATGGATGTGGCACGGTTGCTGGCGGACCAGCGGGAGATCAACGGGGCCGATCTGGCGAGGCTCTCGCTCGGCGATCATCTGACCGGCGAGGGACCCTACGTTTTCAAGGAGTGTGACCTCACCGGCGCCGACTTCAGCGGGGCGTCGCTGGTGGGGGCCTCGTTCGAGGGATGCGTGCTGGAGCGGGCCGACTTCCGCCGTACGGATCTGGACGGGGCGCGTTTCTCCGGCGGCGGGGGAGCGGGGCTCAGGTTCGCGAACGCCGAACTCGTCGACGCGGCCTTCACCGACGTCGACCTGTCTGGCGCGAACTTCGGGCGGGCACTGCTCACCGACGTCGTCTTCACCGGCTGCCGCATGATCGGCGCGGTGCTGACAGGCTGCCGGGGCATCGGCTACCGGTTCGACGGTTCCAACCTGATGCTGGCCGACCTGATCGGCTGCTCGTTCCGAGGCGCCCACCTGCGGGGCACCCGTCTCGACGAGGCCAACCTGTCGAGCTGCGACTTCACCAATGCCGTGTTCGAGGACTGCCGCATGATCGGCGCCCGCACCGTCGACACCGTCTTCACCATGGCCGACCTGCGCGGCCTGGACCTCGGCGAGGTCGACGACATCCGGCTCCGATCGCTGCGCGGAGCGATCATCAGCCCGTCCCAGGCCGCCCTGATCCTCGCCTCCCGGGGTCTCACCGTGAACTGACCCGACGACCGGGGCCCCGCGGAGGCACGCAGAACCCGGCCCGCCGATCCTGCTCGGCCTGCCACGCCCACTCCGCCACGTCGGCTTCAGGGTGTTCGGCGGGGCCTGCCCGGCAGGTGAATCGCTGCCCTGTCACGGTTCCGGTGTTCGAAGCGGTCAGAGCCTGCCCGCCGCCTGCCCGGTGGAGGGAGCAGCGGAGTCGCCTCGACCGGTTCGTTGCGGCCGGCCCACCGGGCCGAGACCGTCAGGATCAAGGCGTCCGGCCCAGGCGGTCCAGCACGGCGTGCGCCTCCCACATGATCCGGTCGATCAGCTCCGCGCAGGACGGCAGGTCGTCGATCAGCCCGACGACCTGCCCGGAGGCCATGACGCCGAGGTCCGCGCGCCCGTCCACCATGGCGGCCTTGAGCAGCATCGGGGTGTTGGCCGCCTGGAGCACCTGGGCCCAGGTCAGGTCCCGGCCATGCCGCATCCGGCGGCCTTCGCGGATCATCGCCGCCCACGACATGCCGGACAGCCGCTTGAACCTGGCCCCGTTGGCGACCGCGCGGAGCAGTCGCAGGCGCGAGCGTTCGAGCGAGTCGACGAACGGGGTGCGCAGCACGCGGTGCGGAACGCCGTCCACCCGCGTGGTGACCACCGTCTCGGCGGTGCCGAGGTAGACCTTCTTCACCTCGTCGCCGACCGTGGAGTCCGAGGTCAGCAGGAAGCGGGTGCCCATCGCGACCCCGCAGGCGCCGTACGACAGGGCGGCGACCAGCCCGCGCCCGTCGCAGAACCCGCCCGCCGCGATCACCGGGATGTCCACCGCGTCCACGACCTGGGGGAGCAGCACGGTGGTGGGGACGGCCCCGGTGTGCCCGCCGCCCTCACCGCCCTGCACGATCACCGCGTCCACGCCCCAGGCGGCGACCTTCTCGGCGTGCCGGCGCGCGCCGACCGAGGGGATCGTCAGCACCCCGGCGTCCTTGAGCCGGGCGATCAGCTCGCGCTTGGGGGCCAGCGCGAACGACGCGACCCGTACGCCTTCGCGGATCATGACGTCGATCCGCTCGCCGGCGTCGTCGGCGTCGGAGCGGATGTTCACCCCGAAGGGCGCGTCGGTGCGCTCCTTGACCGACCGGATCGCGGCGGTCATCTGCTCGACGGGCATGGTGGCCGCCGCGATGACGCCCAGACCTCCGGCGGCGGAGGTGGCGGCGGCCAGCCGAGCCCCGGCCACGTAGCCCATGCCGGTCTGCACGACGGGGTGGCGGCAGCCGACCATCTCGGTGAGCCGGGTCACCAGCCCCGGCGGCTCCTTGCGCGGTGCGGACGTGCCGGTCACGGGTCCCGGCGGGTCCGGGACGGGTCCGGAGTACGAGGTCATGGGAGTTCTCCTGACGGGCGGCCGGCGGTGAGGCGGGAAGTCCGGCCGGCGAGGACTCTGCCGGTCTCGTCATCCGATGCGGGACACCCAGGTCGCGAAGATCGAGGACGAATCGACCGGCAGGGTCCGTGCGGGATGGAAGCCCCGGTTCCGGCGGTGGGGAGGAGGTCAGGCGGGGATCTCGCGGTCGCGGAGTGAGCCGGGGTCGAGGACCTCGCGCAGGACGCGGAGTTCCTCGCCGGTCGGCTGCCGGGTCTCGGGGACGTCGCCGGTGACGGCCAGCGGGAAGCCGGTCGCCGCCACGACCTCGTCCACGGTGACGCCGGGGTGGACCGAGGCCAGGCGCATCGAGTGGTCGGGGCTCTGGAAGTCCAGCACCGCCAGGTCGGTGACCACCCGGCGCAGGTCGTGGTGGCGTTGGGTGCTCGGCCCCGCCTCGGCCGCGCGGTCGTGGCCGACGCCGCTGACCATGTCCACCCGCGGTACGAACACCCGGGTCGAGTGCCGGGGGACCCAGTAGCTGGTCGGGCAGCACACGGTGTTGCCCGGCACCCCGCGCACGCCCAGGAGCTGGGACTTCGGCCGGGACCAGTCACCGATGCAGGAGATGTTGCTGTTGCCGTACCGGTCGATCTGGCTGGCTCCCAGCATGACGTGCCGCCTGCCGTTGAGCACCAGCCACAGGTGGTCCCGGAACGGCAGCCAGCCCTCGACGACCTGTGGACTCTGTCCCAGCGGCGGCACGTCGCCGGTCAGCAGGCACAGCCCGTCGTGCGTGATGAGGTCGGGCTCGAAGGTGAGCCGGGCCAGCCGGGCGGCCAGCACGGTGATCGCGCCGCCGATGCCCGCGGCCAGGATCTCCCCGTCCCCCCTGAACGCCTCGGCACAGGCGACGACGCACACCTCGGCCCGCGTGGCGACGGTCACGCTCATGATTCCTCCCGAAACTGGCGTACGGCCTCCTGGTAGGCGGCCTCGTCCCCGGACAGGTAACGGCCGGTGAAGGCCCGCCACGTCTCGGGGCCGGTGGCGGCGCTCGCGTACGCCTTCTGGAACGCCTCGTCGCGGCCGTAGTCGGGCTCGCAGGTGGTGAAATGGGCACCGCCGGGGGTCTCCACCACGCCGGTCACCATGGACCGGCTGATCAGCAGAGACTGGACCGGCCCCTCCTTGAGCAGGTCGGCGGTGTCCACCACGCGCTCGCAGGAGACGTAGCAGCGCTCGGCCGCCTTGGCGTAGAGGTCGTCGAAGTAGGGGTCGGGGCCGAGATACTGGGCGTTGCCGCGCTGGTCGGCCCGGTTGAGGTGGACGAGCGCGACGTCCAGGGTCAGCGCGGGGACGGCGACGAGTTCCTCGCCTCCGGCGTAGGGCGACCGTACGGTCCGCAGCTCGGGGTTGACCCGCATCACATCCGAGCCGAGCCCGGCGCGGGTCGGCAGGAACGGCAGCCGGTGCGCCGCCGCGAGCAGGCCGAACATGAACATGCTCTCGTCGTACTCGGTGAACTTCACGGTCCCGGCCTGCCTGGCGGTCCGGAAGTGCGGTTCGAGGGGGATCGAGTCGAGCGACACGAACGGGGCGACCACCCGGGCGACCTTGCCGTACGCGCACAGCAGGCCGACGTCGGGGCCGCCGTACGAGACGACCGTCAGGTCTTCCAGAGAGGACCGGCAGATCGCCCGGACCAGCGCCATCGGTTTGCGACGCGATCCCCAGCCGCCGATCCCGACGGTCATCCCACTGCGCAGTTCCCCGACGACGCCGTCAATGGACATGATCTTGCTCACTGGTCGCTCACCGCTCCTCACTCGCTGCGCGGGCGGCTTCGTTCCTCAGCCGACCGCTCCGCTCGCTGCGTCGGGTTCGCTTCGGGCTCACTGGTCGCTCACCGCTTCTCCCTCACTGCGCGGGCGGCTTCGTTCCTCGCTCACCGGCGGTCCGCCTCTCCAGCCGGCGATGTGCCGGACGGCTCCCGACTCGCAGAGCCATTGCTTCTCGCGATGAACGCGTCGCGATGTCTGTCACCGGAGCCCATCAGGTTGAGTTCGAAGGTGAAGCCCTGCTCGAACCGGTAGCTGCGCCTGACATCGACCGGGTCGATGCCGTTCAGCGACTCCTTGGCCCGCCGGATGACGTAGGGGTCCTTTCCGGCGATCTGGGCGGCGACCTCGAAGGCGGTCTCGCGTAGCCGGTCGCGGGGCACGACCTCCAGCACCGAGCCGAAGGCGTGCAGTTCGGCGGCGGTGACGGTGCGGCACGTGTAGACCATGGCCCGCATCAGATGCTGGGGGACCAGCCTGGCCAGGTGGGTGGCCGCGCCGAGCGCGCCCCGGTCCACCTCGGGCAGGCCGAAGTAGGCGTCGTCGGAGGCCACCACGATGTCGGCGTTGCCCGCCAGCCCGACCCCGCCACCGAGGCAGAAACCGTGCACGGCGGCGATCACCGGGACCTCGCACTCGTAGACCGCCGCGAACGCCGCGAAGCATCCGCGGTTGGCGCCGACCAGCGCGGCGTGCCCGGTGGTGGCCTGCATCTCCTTGACGTCCACCCCGGCGTTGAACCCTCGCCCCTCCGCGCGCAGCACCACGACGCGGGTCTCGGGCGCGTGCCCGGCCTCCTGGACGGCCTCGGCCAGCTCGAACCAGCCGGAGACGGGTAACGCGTTGACCGGTGGCACGTCCACTACGACCTCGGCGACCGCTCCGCCGCCGTGAAGGGTGATTCTCATCGCGCCTCACTGTTCGCACCTAACGCTTGCTTGGTACGGTAGCACGCGACAGCCGGACACAGGGGGTCGCCCGGCGACCTTCCGGGAGGCATCCCGGTGGCCGGTTCGAGGCTCGGCCGGCCCACCTGGGAGGGCATGTGACGGCGGTCGGTCTTCCGGAGACTCCCCCGGGCGACCGCTTCGAGGACGAGGGCGAGGAGGCGAGCGCCGTGAACGCTGAGGGCGATGCGGATCGCGCGGCCGGGGTGGACGGCGCGACGGGCTCTCGTGGCGAGGTGGACGCCGAGGCTCGTGGAAGCGGCGGAGTACCCGGCCGGGTTCGCTACGACCACACCGGATCGGTCGTGCTGGTGACCGGTGGCACCAGGGGGCTCGGCGCGGGTATCGCCGACGCGTTCCTGGCCGCCGGAGCCGAGGTGGTCGTGTGCGCCCGCAGGAAGCCGGAGGCCCTGCCCGAGGGCCTCGCGTTCGTCCCGGCCGACGTGCGCGACACGGCGGACGTGGACCGGCTGGTCACCGAGGTCGAGGAACGGTACGGGAGGCTCGACACGGTGGTCAACAACGCCGGAGGCTCGCCGTACGCGCTCCTGGCCGGAACCTCCCCGCGGCTGCACGCCCGGATCGTGGAGCTCAACCTGATCGCCCCGCTGCTGGTCGCGCAGCGCGCGCACCCCCTGCTCGCCGCCTCCGGCGGCTCGGTCATCATGATCGGCAGCTCCAGCGGTACCCGCCCCTCCCCGGGCACCTCCGCGTACGGCGCGGCGAAGGCGGGCCTGCACCACCTGGCCGCCTGCCTCGCCGCCGAGTGGGCGCCGCGGGTGCGGGTCAACACGGTGGTCGTCGGCCTCGCCGAGACGGAGGACTCGGCAGACCACTACGGCGGCCCCGACGGGGTCGCGCGGATGGGCGCCGCCGTTCCCGCAGGCCGGATGGCCCTCCCCGCCGACGTGGCCGGGGTGTGCCTGTGGCTGGCGGTCCCCGGCTACGTGACCGGCGCGGAGATCGCGGTGCACGGCGGTGGCGAGATCCCCGCCTGGCGGGAGATCGCATCTGGACACGACGGGTGAACAGCCGGGAAACTCTGCATGATCACGATGAAAGGAGCCCTGGCATGGGTGGGATCTGTGACGGGCGCGTGGTGATCGTGACCGGTGCCGGGCGCGGCATCGGCAGGGAGCACGCCCTGGAGTTCGCCCGGCAGGGGGCCAGGGTCGTGGTCAACGACCTCGGCACCGGCCGCGAGGGGGACGGGCGGTCGGGCGACCCGGCGCTGCGGGTGGTCGAGGAGATCCACGCCCTGGGCGGCCGGGCCGTCGCCAACAACGACGACGTCACCGACTGGGGCGGCGCCGACCGGCTGGTCAAGACGGCGCTGAGCGCCTTCGGGCGGCTGGACGTACTGGTGAACAACGCCGGATTCGTCCGTGACCGGATGTTGGTCTCGATGACCGAGCAGGAGTGGGACGACGTGATCCGGGTCCACCTCAAGGGCCACTTCCTGCCGCTCCGGCACGCGGGCGCGCACTGGCGGGAACGCTCGAAGGCGGGCGACCCGGTGGACGCCCGAGTGATCAACACCTCCTCGGGGGCCGGACTGCTCGGCAGCGTCGCCCAGGGCAACTACTCCGCGGCCAAGGCCGGCATCGTCGCGCTCACCCAGGTCGCCGCCGCCGAACTCGGCCGCTACGGCGTCACGGTGAACGCGATCGCCCCGGCCGCCCGCACCCGGATGACCGAGGAGGTCTTCGCCACCATGATGGCCAGACCCGAGGACGGCTTCGACGCCATGCACCCGGCCAACATCGCCCCCCTGGTGACCTGGCTCGGCTCGGCCGCCTCCGGGCACGTCACCGGCCGGGTCTTCGAGGTGGAGGGCGGCGTCATCTCCCTCGCCGACGGCTGGCGCCACGGCCCCCGCGTCGACCGGGGCGCCCGCTGGAACCCGGCCGACATCGGCGACGCCGTCGCCGAACTCCTCACCGAGGCCCCCGGCCCCGAGCCGGTCTACGGGGCATAGTCACCGGGCCGGGCCGCGGCCTTTGACGAGAGACGAGCGCTCGGCTCATGTCCTCCGGGTAAGTAGACCTGCTCGCGCCCCGGCGCCTGGACGGCGGCGGCCGAAGCACATCGTGGACGGGGCACGCACTGCCGATGGATCGGCCGGATCTCGTGATGGAGCGGATCCTGGGCTTCGTCTCCGAGGAGGACGACTGACCCTGGCGCGCGGCAGTACGACGCCCCGTGGTCTCCGGTCCAGCGGTGCAGCCCGGCCTCCGCCTGATGAGGCGACCCGCCTGGCGCTCTCAGCCGCTCGGCTTGTCAGATCATCCGCACACCCTCTGAAGGGGTGCGTATCGAGACACAGGTCTTTACGGTTTCCCGCCATTGAAGTCGGAGGTTCGCCTCCATGGTGGCCGTGACCGTCGGTTGCCTAGCGTTGGCCGACGTGATCAGTCTCCAGGGTTTGTGCAAACGCTACGGTGACCGGATGGTCGTCGACGACCTGTCGTTGGACGTGAGGCCCGGCACGGTCACGGGCTTCCTCGGGCCGAACGGGGCAGGAAAATCGACGACGATGCGCCTGATCCTCGGGCTCGACCGCCCCACTGCGGGCACGGCGCTGATCGGCGGTGTGCCGTACCACGAGATCAGGAACCCGCTGCGGACGGTGGGCGCGATGCTGGACGCACGGGCGCTGCATCCCGGGCGTAGCGGGCATGCGCATCTGCGGGCGCTGGCGCGCAGCAACGGCATCACGCGGAGCCGGGTGACGGAGGTCCTGGAGCAGGTCGGGATGGCGGATGCGGCGGGTAAGCGGGCCGGTGGGCTGTCGCTGGGAATGAGCCAGCGGCTCGGTATCGCGGGCGCGTTACTGGGCGACCCGGAGGTGCTGATGTTCGACGAACCGGTCAACGGTCTGGACCTCGACGGCGTGCGCTGGGTGCGCCACCTGATGCGCTCGCTGGCCGAGGAGGGCCGCACGGTGTTCGTCTCCAGCCACCTGATGAGCGAGATGCAGCTCACCGCCGACCATCTGGTGGTGATCGGCAGGGGACGGCTCATCATGGACGCGCCGCTGGCGGAGGTCATCGGGCGCAACTCCCCGACCGCCGTGGTCGTCCGCACCCCGCACGCGGCCGACCTGTCCGTACGGCTGAACGGCGCCGGGATCACGGTGGAACGGCTCGGCGAGAACGAGCTCGTCGCCACCGGCGCCACGATCGAGCGGGTCGGCGACCTGGCGTACGAGGCGGGCATCCGGCTGCACGAGCTGCGTACCCGCGAGGCCTCGCTGGAGCAGGCATATCAGGAGCTGACCGCGAGCAGCGTGGAGTACGGCACACGGGAAGCGGGAGTATGAACATGCGGACCAGAGAGTTGGGCCAGGCGGTCGGCGCGGAGTGGGCGAAGCTGTGGTCGGTCCGCTCCACCTGGTGGTGCCTGGCCGGCGCGATGGTGCTCATGGTGATGAGCGCGCTGACGCTGGGCGGGGCGACGGCCACGGACATGCTCCGTGCCGAGGGTGGCGGAACCCGCTTTCCGGCGAGCGAGCCGGTGATCTCGGCGACGTCGTTCGCCCAGTTCGCACTGGTCGCGCTGGCGATGCTGGTGATCACCTCGGAATACGCGTCGGGCAGCATCCGGAGCACGCTGCAGGCCACGCCGATCCGCGGCCGGGTGATCGCCGCGAAGGCGCTGGTGGTGGGGCCGGTGATGTTCGCCGTCGGAGTGCTGTCCGGGGCCGTGGCCACCGCGGTCGTCTACACGGTGCTGTCCGCCGACCTGTTCGGCGGCTATGTGGCGCTGCCGCCCGCCGAGGTCGCGCTCGACCTGCTGAGAGTCGGTGTCTTCTTTGCCCTGGTATCGGTGATGACGCTCGGCCTGGGCACCGCGGTGCGCAGTGCGGCGGGCACCCTGACCGTGGTGTTCATGCTGCTGATGGGCCTGCCGCTGATGCTGCTGATGACGGGTGTTCCGGCGGCGTTGGAGGTGTCCCTGCGCATGCCGCTGTTCGCCGGTCTGGCCTTCATGGGCAGTACCGACAACCTGACCGGCGGCCCGATGCCCTACGGGGCGGGAGAAGGTCTGCTCTGGCTGCTGGCATGGACGGTGGCGGCGGTGGCGGCCGGCCATGTCGTGCTGCGCCGGCGTGATGCCTAGACTTCGGGCCGTGTCAGCTAACTGTGCCGCGCGCACCCTGGTGGGGGTACTCGCGGGCATGGTCCTCGGGGTCGTCGAGCTGGCCTTCCTCTGCCTGGCCTGGCCTGCTTCCCTGATCGCGGCCACGCGGCCCGTCGCCGACCGGGGCCTGGCCCGGCTGATGGCACTCGAACGGGCCCGGCTGGCCAGGTGGCTGGGCCACGACACGACGCGGACGGCCGGCGGCTACGGCTTTCTCACCGCCCGCGCCGCCCTGGGCGTGGTGGGCGGGTACGGCTGCGCGGCGGGTCTGTTCCTTGGTGGCCTGCTCCTGTTCGGAGGGCTGTGGGACCTGCTCTGGGGTGAGTCCGAGGCGGTGCCGGTGAACCTGCCCGGCGTGAAGCTGGTCACCACCAGCGGGATCCTCGGGCTGACCAGCGCGGGGGCGCTACTGGCCCTGGTGACGCTCGGGGTCCTCGCCGTGGGAGCGGCCGAACGGCGGCTGGCCGACCACTTCCTCGGACCGGGCAGGCAGGAGCTGATGCGCAGGCGCATCGCCGAACTGACCGCGACCCGCGCGGGCATCATCCGGGCCGTCGACGACGAACGGCGCAGGATCGAGCGCGACCTGCACGACGGCGTGCAGCAACGGGGGGTGGCGCTGGCCATGCTGCTCGGCCGCGCCCAGCACAGCCCCGACCAGGCCAGGACCGCCGAGCTGGTGGGCCAGGCATACACCGAGTCGCGCCAGCTCCTCGACGAGTTACGCAGCGTGGCCTGGCGGATCTATCCGACCGCACTCGACGAGCTGGGCCTGCGCGCCGCGCTCGCGGGCATCGCCGAGCGGTCGAGCATGCCGGTGACCGTGCACTACGGGCTGGCCGACCGGCCCGTCTCCGAGGTCGAGACCGCCCTGTACTTCACCGCCCGTGAGGCGATCACCAACGCGATCAAGCACGCGGGAGCCCGTGACATCCTGGTCATGCTGACAGAGGACGAGCGGACGGTGAGCGTGGCGATCTCGGACGACGGCAGGGGCGGCGCGGACCCCTCGGGGGGAGGGCTCTCCGGGCTGGCCAGGCGAGTCCTGGCGCTCGACGGAGTGTTCACCGTCGACAGTCCGGCAGGCGGCCCCACCAAGATCGCCACGACGCTGCCGAAGGACACGCCGTGCGACTGATCCTGGCCGACGATTCCGTGCTGCTCCGCGAGGGCCTGATCCGGCTGCTGAACGACGCCGGGCACGAGGTCCTCGCCGCCGTCGGCGACGCGCGGGCGCTGCTCGACGCCATCCGGCGGCACCCGCCGGACGTGGCCGTGATCGACGTACGCATGCCCCCCACGCACACCGACGAGGGGCTGCGGGCAGCACTGGAGATCCGCGAACATCGGCCGGACGTCGGGGTCCTCGTGCTGTCCCAGTACGTGGAGAAGACGTACGCGGCCACGCTCCTCGCGGGAAACACCGAAGGGCTGGGCTACCTGCTCAAGGACCGGGTCTCGGAGGTCGCCGACTTCCTGGACTCGCTGGAGCGGGTACGCGCCGGCGGCACGGTCTTCGACCCGGAGGTGGTCCGCCAGCTGCTCGCCCGCACCACCCACGCCGACCCGTTGAGCAGGCTGAGCAGGCGCGAGACGGAGGTGCTGCGACACCTCGCGCAGGGCTACGTCAACGCGGCGATCGCCGAACGCCTGCACGTGTCGCTCAGCACCGTCGAAAAGCACATCAACGCCATCATGGACAAGCTCGACCTACCCCGCGACCCCGGCTACAGCCGCAGGGTGCTGGCCATCCTGCGCTACCTCGACGGCTGAAGGCCCGGCCGGTCGCCGGTCGAGCGTTTCTCATGTCTCGCCGGTCCTCACGGCATCGACCCTGCGCTGTGTCGGAGAGACACGCGTCTCCTAGGGGGCGGTTGCGTCCAATTCCTCCTGGACCCTCAACCTAGCGACGCAGGAGGCGCCGCAGAAGGCGCCACAGGGCGTAGAAGACCCATGCCACGAACATTTCGGGCCCCCTGGACCAGGATTGCGAAACACATCTTCTGGTGCACGCACACGTCCGGGAGAGAGGTGTCCAGGGGAACTTCAGGCTTCATGCCGGGTTCCGGTGGTGGTATGGGCCCCTCACGTCTACTCAGGGGATGAATGTCATCGCTCACGCCACCGTTGTATTGAGATCATCTTGGAACTTACTGGCGTTCCACTTGGCCACCACGCCGATAGACCGGTCATCGAGGCTGTGCCCGCGGTGCCTCGGTCACCGCGGGCGCCGGCGAATCGTCGTCGGGGACGCTTTTGTGAGCCGGTACATCAGCAGCGGGGATCCGCATGATCCGGATCTGTCACGCGTCCCGGTCGACGTCGAGGGGCTGGCCGACCTGGTGCACAACCGATACACCAGTAATCGCAGACTCCCCTTTGTGACGATTGCTGGACAATATGGTCAGGCTTTGTCTGCTTCGGGTCCGCCACAAAGTAACAGAGCGCTGCGTCTCAAGTCCGCTGTCATTTGCGGGTCAGCCGGTAGCCGTTCCGGTGAAACTCGTGGAAGGCGGCGAGGTTCTCCAACGATTCGGGCGGGACGCTCAGCTCGTTGCCGTTCAGGTCGAGGAAGGTGAGGGCGTTGAGGTCACTCAGCCACTCCGGCAGGGTGGTCAGCCGGTTGTTGCTCAGCTCGAGCACGGTGAGGGCGGTGAGGTCGCCGAACGTGTCGGGTAGCGCGGTCAGCCGGTTGCTTCCCAGTCTGAGCTTTTTGAGGGCGGTGAGGTTGCCCAGTGACTCAGGCAGAGCGGTCAGCTTGTTGTAGCCCAGGCCGAGGAAGGTGAGGGCGGTGAGGTTGCCCAGCCACTCGGGCAGGACAGTCAGCCGGTTGCCGGTCAGCTCGAGCCTGGTGAGGGCGGTGAGGTCGCCCAGTGACTCCGGAAGAGGGGTCAGCTTGTTATAGCTCAGGTCGAGCTTGGTGAGGGCGGTGAGGTTGCCGAACGCGTCGGGTAGGACAGTCAGCCGGTTGTCGCACAGGTTGAGGTCGGTCAGGTGAGTGAGGTTGCCCAGTGACTCAGGCAGAGCGGTCAGCTTGTTGAAGCTCAGGTCGAGCGTGGTGAGGGCGGTGAGGTTGCCCAGCCACTCGGGCAGGACCGTCAGCCGGTTGCCGGTCAGCTCGCTACGGCTCAGCTCGCTACCGCTCAGGTCGAGCGTGGTGAGGGCGGTGAGGTGACCCAGACACTCGGGCAGGACCGTCAGCTTGTTGTCGTACAGGCCGAGGTCGGTCAGGTGAGTGAGGTTGCTCAGTGACTCGGGCAGGGTGGTCAGTTCGTTACTGCCCAGGTCGAGGTAGGTGAGGGCGGTGAGGTTGCCCAGCCACTCGGGCAGGGTGGTCAGTTCGTTGCCGTACAGGTCGAGCCTGGTCAAGTGAGTGAGGTTGCCCAGCCACTCGGGCAGAGCGGTCAGCTCGTTGCTGTACAGGTTGAGGTCGCTCAGGTGGGTGAGGTTGCCCAGCCACTCGGGCAGAACCATCAGCTCGTTACCGCTCAGGTCGAGCGTGGTGAGGGCGGTGAGGTCGCCCAGCCACTCGGGCGGAGCGGTCAGCTTGTTGTAGCCCAGGTCGAAGAAGGTGAGGCCGGTGAGGTCGCCCAGCCACTCGGGCAGGACCGTCAGCTTGTTGACGCGCAGGTTGAGTGCGGTCAGGTGAGTGAGGGCGGTGAGCGATTCGGGAATCGTCTCCAGGCGGAGATGGGACAGGTCGAGTATGGCCGATCCGTCTCGCAGGCAGTCGCTGATCCGTTCGGCGGCGACCGACCAGCCGTCTTCGGGCCTGACCATGTCTTCTCCTCGTCGTTGCCGGCGTTTCCGGACTTGGCTCTGTCGCGCCAGATGCGCAAGCCGGTGACGAGGCTAGGGGCCGGTACTGGGAAACGGCTTGTAGATCACTCCAGCACATCGAGGAGAAGGCCGGACCGGATTGGGGCCGGGCCTTGAGCGACATCGGAACGGTGGATGGCGGCAACTCCGCCCGTGTCGGCTCGCTAACGCCACTGGCCGTTCCGTTGTCGATCAAGCCCCGCTACCGGGAGCCCGCTCCCATTCGCGACTCAACAACCCGATGATGACCACACCCCTGCGGTCTGCTGACCCAAACCTCACACCAAATCCCTTTGTCAGCAGGCTCTAAAGAGGAAGAAGCCTCACCAATTCCGAGATTCCATCAATCGCTGGGCCGATACGCTCTACGTGGAAAACGTGCTGGTCCTGAGGGCAAACGGACTAAGCCGGAGCCGCCGGTCGTCGCCATCGCGGGCGGGCTGTTCACCCAGGAGGGGCTGAGCGTCCAGCGGGGGTTCCTGCGCACGCTCGCCGCCCAGTACGGGACGGGCGTGCGCCAGGTGGACTTCACCCGGGACGCCGCCCAGGTCATCGACGCGTGGGCCGAACGGGAGACGGCCGGGCGGATCAGGAAGGTGTTCGACGACCTGGCGCCGCAGACCCTGCTTGTCATCGCCAACACCGTGTACCTCAAGGCCGAGTGGGAGACGCCGTTCACCGGCCCGTCGGAACGGAACGCCGCCTTCACCCGGGCGGACGGCACTGCCGTACGGACCGACCTGATCCGCCGTACGGGCAGCCTCCCGTACGCCTCTGGAGAGGGCTGGCAGGCGGTGGAGCTCCGCGACCTGACCCAGGCGGTCCACCACGCCACCGTGACCGTGGACGAGTGGGGCACCGAGGCCGCCGCCGTCACCGCGCTGGCCCTCGGGTATACGGGCCCACCCGAGCCCGTGCCCGAGGTGGAGGTGGAGGTGCGCGCCGACCGGCCGTTCGCCTTCGCGATCATCCACCGGCCGACGTTGACCCCGCTGTTCATCGGCCAGGTCACCGACCCGACCGCGAAGGGCTGAGCCCTGCACGGCCCCGGCGGGCGGGGCTCAGGGGTCGGCGGGGCAGGGCGGGGCGAGGTGTTCAATGACGGCGGCGATTACTTCGCTGCCGGGCCGGGTGTTCGGAGCGGGCGGGAAATTCTCGCGGTCCGGTACCGCAAGAACGCGGCACCTGCTCCGACTCCATGGTGAACGGTGCCTTTGGGGGCGCCGCCCGACCATTGAGGGAGACGACGTTGAAGTTCATGTTGATCATGCACAACAACCCGCAGATCTGGGACGCGCTGACCGAGGAGGAGCGCAACGAGGTGATGAGCGGCCACGGCCCGTTCATGGAGACCATCAAGAAGTCCGGGGAGATGATCGGCACCACCGCGCTGGCCGACCCGTCGCAGAGCGCCGTGGTCAGGGTCCGGGGCGGCGTCCCGGCGGTGACGGACGGGCCCTACCTTGAGGCCAAGGAGTACCTCGGAGGCTACTACCTGGTGGAGTGTGACAGCCGGGAGCGCGCCCTGGAGCTGGCCGCGCTCATCCCGGACGCCGGCGTCGAGGGCCTCGGCATCGAGGTGCGGCCGGTGGTCTACGCGGGCACGGCCGACGACTGAGCACGCGGTGAAGTTCCTGCTGAGCCTCTACCTGAGCGCCGCGGCCCTACCTTGGGGAGGGCTCGACCATGAGGAGTTCCTGGCCACGGCCGGGCAGGCAGGGGAACTGATCAGTGCTCACGTGTTCGCCGATCCGTCCATCAGCGCCGTCGTACGGGCTCGGGACGGCGTGCTGACCGTGACCGAGGGCCCGTACCTGCAGCCCCTGGATCATGTCGTCGGCCAGTACGTGGTCGACTGCGAAAGCCGGGAACGCGCCGTGGAACTGGCCGCCCTGATACCGAGTGGTCAGGTCGGCGGCGTGGAGGTGCGGCCGCTGATGGACTCGGCCGGGATGGAGATGTGAGCACGACCGAACGCCTCGGGGACCTGCTGCGCGAACTCGCGCCGCAGGTCCTCGGCGTGCTCCTGCGCCGCTACGGCGGATTCGAGGAGTGCGAGGACGCGGTCCAGGAGGCGCTGCTCGCCGCGGCGACGCAGTGGCCCGCCGACGGGGTTCCGGACAGCCCGCGTGCCTGGCTGGTCACCGTCGCCTCCCGCCGCCTGGTCGACCAGGTACGCAGCGAGCAGGCGCGCCGCCGCCGGGAGGTCACCGCGGCGGTGCGGTAGGCGCCGGACGCCGCCGTCGCGCCGGCGCCCGGCGAGGAAAGCCCGGGAGACCAGGACGACACGCTCGCGCTGCTGTTTCTGTGCTGTCATCCGGCGCTGACGCCCGCCTCTCAGGTGGCGCTCACGCTGCGCGCCGTCGGCGGGCTCACCACCGCCGAGGTGGCGCGGGCGTTCCTTGTGCCGGAGGCCACCATGGCGCCGCGGATCAGCCGTGCCAAGCAGCGGATCAAAGCCGTCGGTGCGTCGTTTGAGATGCCGAGCGTCCAGGAGCGGGCCAAACGGCTGGACGCCCTTCTGCATGTGCTCTACCTGATCTTCAACGAGGGCTACCGGAATGCGGGCTGGTGCTCCGGGCTTCAGCCCGGGGGTGAAGGCCCGCGCGTGAGTGCCCGCTAGGGCGCGAGCGTGCTCTAGACCGGGCGGTTTTGCTGCTCGATGTACTGGCGCACGATCGACAACGGTGCGCCGCCGACGCTCCCGGCGAAGTAGGAGCCCGACCACAGCTTGTTGGCCCGGTAGTAGTGGGCGGCCAACTCGGGGAACTCTTGTCGCATCCGCCGGGACGCCACACCCTTCAGCGAGTTGACGAGCTTGGACAGAGCCACCTTGGGTGGAAAGTGGACCAGCAGGTGGACGTGGTCGTTCTCGCCATTGAACTCGGCCGGCCTCGAAGTCGGCGCACACATCCCTCATGATTTCTTCCACGCGGGACAGGTGAGGGCCGGTGAACACCCGATGCCGGAACTTGGTCACGAAAACCAAGTGGGCGTGGTGGAGCAGGAAAACATCGTGCCCGCAGTCCTCACATCGCCGGATCCAGCCATGACCCAACAGTGGATCAGGCATGATGACGGCATGGCTGGACAGGAGTTGATCACGCTGCGGCGCGGACATAAAGCCCGCCTGGAGCTGACCCGCGCTCAATCGGCGCTCCTGGACGAGCAGGCATCCGCCGCGATCACCGTATGGAACTGCCTGCATGCCTATTGGACGCATTTCTCCGGCAAAAGGCCGACCCTGGCCCAGGCCGACCAGGCGATCCGCCAAGCCCGCGCAGACTTCCCGTTCCTGGCGGTGCTGCCCGCCCAGGCCGCCCAAGCCGTCCTGAAAACGTATCGGCAGGCGTGGGAGAACTTCTTCAACCCCGATCACCCCGCCAAGCGGCCCACCTTCAAGTCCAAGAAGAACCGGCCCCGCTTGGCGGTCGATGTGCCGCAGGCCCGCACCATGCGGATCGTCCGCCTGTCGGCCAGGTGGGGCGCGCTCACCGTGCCGATGGTGGGCCGGGTCCGGTTCCGCTGGACCAAAGACCTGCCCGGCGTCGGGAAGAACTCTCCCGCGGGGAAGGTGACCGGCGGACGCCTGATCAAGGAAGCCGACGGCTGGCACCTGGTGTTTCGCACCGAAACCCTCCTCGCGCCCGCCTGCGCGCATCAGGGCCCGCAGGTCGGGATCGACCGGGGCGTCAACGTCGCCCTGGCCCTGTCGGACGGAACGATGCGCGAGCACGGCTCCTGGCTGACCGACGGCGAGCGCGAGCACCTGCGCCGATTGGAGAAGACGTCGGCTCGCCGGCGCGCGTCCCGGCCGAAGAAGACCCGCCCCTCGGGGCGGGAGCGGCGTACCTACGACCAGATCGCCCGGCTGCGCGCGAAAGCCAAGCGCAGGGCCATCGACTGGCAGCACCAAACCACCACCGAACTCGCCGACACGTTCGCTGTGATCAAGGTGGAGAAACTCGCCATCCTCAACATGGTCACATCCGCCAAGGGCACGATCGAAGCCCCGGGCAGGAACGTCGCTCAAAAGGCGGGCCTGAACCGGTCAATCAGTGGCGAGGCGTGGGGCCGGACCGTCACCCTGCTCGAATACAAGAGCACCGACCGGGGCGGACAGGTCATCAAGGTCCCCGCCCCGGGCACCTCACAGACCTGCCACCGATGCGACCATCGCGACCCGGCCAGCCGCAACGGAACCGTGTTCGCCTGCACCAACCCTGAGTGCGGATGGGTCGGCCACGCCGACACCAACGCCGCGATCAACATCAACAACGCCGACGGATCAGCGGTGTCAGGACGTGGAGACCTCGGGGTTACCCGGTCTGTGAAGCGTCAACCCCCGCGCGCTGCTTAACCGCGACGCGACGGGAGAATCCCCGGCCTTCAGGCCGGGGAGGAGGTCAAACCGCCAGTTCCGGACCCGACCTGCACTGCGGCGAGCTCACCGCAGAGGCGATCCGGCTCACCCGTATGGTGCATCGGTCCTTGCCGGATGACGGTGAGGTCGCCGGGCTGCTGGCACTGATGCTGCTGACCGACGCCCGCCGTGCGGCTCGCACCGGCCCGGACGGCGTCCTCGTACCGCTGGCCGAGCAGGACCGGAAGCGGTGGGACGCCGCCCTGATCGAAGAGGGCACCGCGCTGGTCACCGGCGCCATGTCCGCCTCACCCCTCGGCCCCTACCATCTCCAGGCGGCAATCGCCGCGCTGCACGTCCAGGCACCGCGGGCTGAGGACACCGACTGGGAACAGATCCGCATCCTGTATGCGATCCTCGGCCGGATCGCGCCGAACCCGATGGTCACGCTCAATCACGCCGTCGCGGTCGCGATGACCCGCGGACCCCAGGCCGGACTCGAACTGCTGGAAAGCCTGGACGGTGACCCCCGGATCGCCCGCCACCACCGCCTCTATGCCGTCCGTGCCCACCTTCAGGAACTGGCGGGCGAGTACGCCGCCGCACGAGAGAACTACCGGCTGGCGGCCCGGCGTACCACGAGCCTTCCCGAACAGCGCTACCTGCGGGACAGGGCAGGCAGGTTGGAGCGATAGCAGCCGGCGAGAACGCGCCTGCTCGACGGGGACCGGTGGACGCAGCCCAATGCCGCCGCTTACGCGCCGAACGATATCGCCCGTCGTCGGCGCGGCCGGTCGAGGTGGAGCTTTGTCAGGCTACTGTCGGGCGCCGATGGCTTCGGCGGGGTGCTGTCTGAGCGCCAGTCTGGCGGGTACCTCGGTGGCGATCAGGGCGAGTCCCGTCGCCACCGCGACCACCACCAGGTAGGTGACGGGAGACACCGACGGTACGGCGGAGCCGGTCATGCCCAGGCTGAAGGCCGACAACGTCGCCAGCGCGATCGCCGAGCCGAACACCGTGGCGATCAGCACCGCGGTCAGCGTCTCCAGGCGCAGCATGCGCAGCACCTGGCGCCTGGTGGTGCCCACCAGGCGGAGCAGGGCGAGCTCGCGCGATCGGTCCGAGGTCGACATGGCCAGCGTGTTGACCACGGCGATGGCGGCGAAGGCGATGATCAGGCCCATGGCCACGTAGTTCACCTCGGCGTTGCCCAACTGGATCTCCGTGGCCCGGATCGCCTTGAACCCGTCGAGTTCGGCGCTCCGGCCCGCGACCAGGAGCGACGGCCTCGGGTCGTCCACGTGCTCGGCCACCAGGCCGTGGGCGAGGGTGATGTCGCCGAAGCCCAGGCCGCGCGTATAGACCGCGGCCACCGTCAGCTTGGCCGGAGTGCCGTCGCCGAGGGTGAGCCTGACGGTGTCGCCGGGTTTGACACCCAGTTGGCCGGCGGTCGTGCGGCTCACGGCGAGAGAGTCCTTACTCAGGTTCCTGATCGAGCCCGCGGTCACGCCCAGGTCCATGGTCTGGTCCAGGCCTTCCGGAGTCACGGCCTGCGCGCCGTACTTCGTCAGCCCGATCCGCACCGAGGTGCGCACCACCTCGGTCACCGCCGTCACGCCCGCCACCTTTCTGACCGCCGCGGCCGAGCCACCGGGGATGACGTAGTCGGCCTTGGTGCCCGACTCGGCCTGGACCTGGGCGGCGTTCTGCATGGTGGTCTGGACGAACAGGATCGTGCAGGTCATCGCGACCATGAGCCCCAGAGGCACGATGACCGAGGCCAGGCGCTTGGCACTCGAGCCGAGGTTCTTGGCCGCCAGCCAGCCGCCCACCCGGGAGGTCCGCAGCGGCACGGACAGGACCGCCGTGGCCGTCCTGGCCAGCAGCGGGCCGAGCACCGCCACGGCGATTATCCACAGCAACGCGGTGAACATGGTCACCGGGCTCGAGGCCGCCTCGGTGGTCAGGCCCGACAGGAGCACGGTCAGCACCACGCTGCCGGCCACGATCAGCAGGCCGAGCACCAGCCGGCCCCAGGGCAGCCGCGCGCTCGGCAGAGCCGCGTCGCCCAGCGCCTCGACCGGGCGGATGCGCGTGGTACGGCGGGCCGAGACGCGAGCCGCGGCCCAGGCGGCGCCCACGGTCGCCAGAAGCGCCGCGAAGATCGGGAACGGACTGAGAACCAGGGCCAGATTCTCCGGCATCGCGCCCAGCGCCACGAACCTGGAGCGCAGCCAGAAGCCCAGCCCCAGCCCGGTGAGCGCACCCAGCGTGCCTGCGCCCAGGCTGACCATCAGCGCCTCACCGCCGATCAGCTTGCGGATCTGCCTCGGCGTCGCCGCGACCGCCCGCAGCAGGGCGAGCTCGCGCTGGCGCTGCTGGATCGACAGCGCGAAGGTGCCGACCACCACCAGGATCGCCACCAGCAGCGAGGTGCCGCCCATCGCGCCACCCAAGCTGATCAACTTCACCCGCGACTTCTCCGCGTCGATGAACTCCACGGTGCCACGATCGTCTCCGGTGTAGGCCACCGCGCCCGGCGTGGTCGCGACCGCCATCCGCGGGAAGACGCCGATGGCGCTCACCAGCCCGTCGCGCCCGGCCAGCCTGCGCGCCTCGGCGGTGCTGAAGAAGATCGTGTCCTGGCTCGGCAGGGCCTGCTCGGTGACACCCACGACGGTGTAAGCACCGATTTTCGCTCCCACAGGGATGTCCGCACGGGCGTCCACGACTACCTCGTCGTGGCCTTCCGGCGCCCTGCCCGCCTTGATGGTGAAGGGGGTGAGGGGCGCCGATTCCCAACCGTGCGCGAGGAAGTTCTGGAAGGGAAAGGTCACCTCGGTGACCACCTTGTCCACGCCGGGCGCCTGCTTCAGCCGGTCGGCCACGGTGGCCGGAATCCAGCGGCGTTCGGCCAGCGGCTTGGCCTTGGACTTGGTCTTGCCGTCACCCTTGTCGATCGTCTCGCGGACGAACTGGTCACCGGCCACGATCACCGGGGCGCCCGCGTACCGTTCGGGGGCCACGCGGCCCCGCAGTCCGGTCTCCAGCAGCATGCCGCAGGCCGCGACCAGCGCGGCCGCACAGAACAGGGCCACGAACGCCCCGGCGAAGGCGCCCTTGCGATGGCGCAAGGACTTCAGTGCGAAAGAGAACATCAGACCCACGCCCCCAGGTGCGTCATGCGAACGGCCACCTTGTCGGCGGTCGGCGCGGCCATCGTGTCCACGATCCGACCATCGGCCAGGAACAGGACGGTGTCGGCGTACGACGCCGCCACCGGGTCGTGTGTCACCATCACCACCGTCTGCCCCATCACGGACACCACGTCGCGCAGCAGGCCGAGCACCTCGCGCGCGGTCATCGTGTCCAGCGCGCCCGTCGGCTCGTCGCCGAAGACCACTTCGGGCCTGGTCACCAGCGCCCTGGCGATCGCCACCCGCTGCTGCTGCCCGCCCGACAACTGGGCCGGGCGGTGCGTGGTCCGGCCCTCCAGCCCGACCCGGTTCACAACCTCCGACAGCCAGGCCTGGTCAGGACGGACTCCCGCCAGTCGCAGCGGCAGCGTGATGTTCTCCAGCACGGTCAGCGAGGAGACCAGGTTGAACATCTGAAACACGAATCCGACCCGCTGCCTGCGCAGCTCGGTGAGCCTGGTCTCGTTCATCCCGGCCAGCTCGGTGCCGCCCAGCCGTACGGAACCGGAGCTCGGCACGTCCAGCCCTGCCGCGCAGTGCAGGAACGTGCTCTTGCCCGACCCCGACGGGCCCATCACCGCGGTGAAGGTTCCGCGCGGGATCGCCACCGACACCTCCCGCAGGGCGGCGACAGCGCTCTGGCCCTTCCCGTACACCTTGCTCACCGCGTCCATGCTCACTACATCTGTCATGCCCTCTACTCTGCTGAGCTGTGCTTTCTCCCTCCAGAGAGATCATCACGCGTTCGACATGACATCATCATGATTCGGACACTGGTAGACATTCCTTGTGATCAGAGTCCTTATCGCCGAAGATCAGCACGTCATCCGCGGCGCCCTCGTCGCGCTCCTCGGCCTCGAGGACGACCTGGAGATCGTCGACTCTGTCGACTCCGGTGACGCCGCCGTGCCCTCCGCCCTGGCCCACCGCCCGGACGTGGCCGTCATGGACATCGACATGCCGGGCACCCTGGACGGGCTGGCCGCCGCAGCCGAGCTCCACGCGCGGCTGCCCGGCTGCCGCATCCTGATGCTGACCGGGTACGGCAAGCCTGCCCACCTGCGCAGGGCGCTCGCCGCCCAGGTGGACGGCTTCCTCCTCAAGACCGCCCCACCCGAGGAGCTCGTCGCCGCGATCCGCAAGGTCGCCGCGGGGCAGCGCGTGCTCGACCCCTCCCTCGCCGTCACCGCCTGGGACCTGGCCGACAACCCCCTGACCGCGCGCGAGGCCGACGTGCTGCGCCTGACCGCCTCGGGCGCCGGCGCCACCGACATCGCGGCCCAGCTCTTCCTGAGCGCGGGGACCGTCCGCAACTACCTGACGACGATCACCACCAAACTCAACGCCCGCAACCGCACCGACGCCGTCCGCATCGCCACCGAAGCCGGCTGGATCTAACGGCTACCCACCGCGGCGTCCTCGTACGGAGCCCAGGCCGTCAGCTCGAACCGCCCTTCCCCGTGCGAGGTGGCGAGCCGCCCGCCCAGGGTCTCGAGCCGGGTGGTCAGATTCCCCACCCCCGCCGAACCAGGACGCCCCTTCACCGAGGTCACCCCGTCATTGCGGACGCGCAGCCGTACCCCCTTCCCCTCCGTCGCCGTCGCTATCGCGCAGTGTCGTGCGGAGCTGTGCCTGAGCACATTGGTGACCGCCTCACGCAGCACCGCGCTCAGCACGGTCTCGGCGCCGGAGGCGAGCGTCTCGTGCCCAAGTGACAACGACACCTCAATCCCCGCGGCCGTCAGCACGGAGCGCGCGGACTCCGCCTCGGCGGCGAGCTCCAACTCCAGCTGCCCACCGGACACGGCGCGCAGATCAGCCTTGGCCCGCTCGGCCATCTCCAGAGCCTCGGCGAGCTCCACCCGCGCCCGCGGAGCGTCGAGCCGCCTGGCCAGCTCGCACTTCAGCAAGATTGCCGCCAGGCTGTGCCCGAGCAGGTCGTGCAGGTCGCGGGCGGCGCGCAGCCGTTCTTCGACGACCGCGGTCCTGGCCAGCTCCTCCTTGGCCTCCCGCAACTCCTTCACTACCTGGGCGAGCCTGCTCAGGCTGTAGATGACCAGTCCCGTCACCAGTGTGCTCACCGTGTAGTTGACCACGACGGGTGTCGGCAGCCCGAGCAGGAAGCCGATCACCGCCACGCTGGCCATCACCCCCGCCACCAGGTGCAGCCCCCATGCCCACGGGAAGACGAGCAGCAGTGGCCCGGCCAGGAACCCGGGGATGCCCAGCCAGGCCTGGCCGAACAGCGCTATCGGCGCGTACGTCAGCGCCGCCATGACCAGCAGTCCCACCGTGTGCCGTCCCCTGACCGAGCGCAGTTGCACGAAGACGATCGCCGCCAGCAGGACGAGGCCGGGGATGAGCAGGCTGGAGGGGACCTGGAGCAGTGCCTTGGTGCTGAAGCCCACGAGGATGGCGGTCAGGAGGCTGATCGACAGAGCGTAGGCGTGCTCCTCGTCGTACAGGGTGGCGCTCTCTTCGGCCGGCTGCGGGAGCATGGCCTCGACGACATGGTGGCCCTGGGGTGACAGGCTGGTGGTGAGGGTGCCGCCTGCCTCCGCAAGCCGGGCGGGCAGGTCGCCGAGGAGTTCGTCGCCGGCGTTGGGCACGCCGTCGTTCGTTACACGGAGCCGTACCTGATGGGCGAGGACGCGGGTCTCGATCGCGCAGAAGGTGGCGCCGCCGTGCCGTACGACCTGGGTGACCGACTCCCGCAACACCGCCGCGAGCAGCGCCCCCGGGGGACCGAGCGGTTCGGTGTGGCCGATCTGGATCTCGACGGGGATGCCGGCGGCGCTCAGCATCGCCCGAGCCGTGGTGATCTCGGGCGCCAGCGAGGTGGCGCGGTAGCCGGAAGCCGCGGCCCTGGCCTCGGCCAGGGCCCGGCGCGCGGCGCCGACAACCTCGGCGATGGACTCACGGCTGGGATCCTCGGCCGACAACCCCTGGGTGATCCCTGTCAGGCCCCGGCCAAGACCGTCGTTGAGCTGGGCGGCAATGCGTAGCCGTTCCTCCGACACCGCTGCGGCGGCCAGGGCGAGCCTGGTGGCCTGCACCTCGTCGACCTGCTCGACGAGCCGCGTCAGACCGTAGATGACCAGCGAGATGAGGATCATGGAGATCGTGGAGTCGAGCGATTCACGATCGATGATCGCAGCGCTCACCGCGACGGGGATCGCCAGCGGCCAGAGCCGGGTCAGCAGCAGCGAGCCGCCGAGGAAGCCGAGCAGGCCGACCGACATGTCCAACCAGGCCGTGGCGGCGTAGGCGATCACGGTCTGGGCGGGAAGGAGGCGAGCGGGACGGGAGAGCCGCAGGACGTACGGCAGCTGCATGGCGAACATCGGGCCCGCCAGAAGGATGCCGTAGGGGGCGGCTAACACGTAGACGCTGGAGAACCCGGCGAGCACGGCGATGACGATCCAGCGTGCACGACGCGACACAACAACCCTCCAGAATCATGACGGATCGCTATATCACCACATGGGGGCGATGTTCCTCGCACAGGTGCCCTGGTTTCCGGCAGAACCGCGCCGTCGTGTGTCATCGCCTGGTTGTCGGACAAGACCTTCGCGCTCTTGGGTGTCGCCGTGGTCTCAGCGGCCGCCTTCAGGGGGAGGAAAGGGGACTGTGCCCGAGCTGGAACCAGACCGTTCCGCCGGTTTCGTCGTTCTGGCTGCTGCCCCATGTGCTCGCCAGGAGATTCACCCAGCTCAGGCCGCGCCCAGTGAGGCTGTCGTCGTCGGCCGTCCGGATCGCGGGCACGCTGGTGGCCGAGCCGTCGTCGATCACCTCGATGTGGATCAGGCTGTCGCCCAACCCCACCCGGACCGTCACCAGCCCGCCGGGCCTGGCCGAGTCGCTGTGCAGGACAGCGTTGGTCACCACCTCGCTGACCAGCAGTTCGAGCGTTTCCAGTGTCTCGGCGGTCGCATGGCCGTCCAGGTGTCAAGAAGCTCTCGGCCGCTCCGACTAACCGGCGAAACGTCGAGAGAACAGGGAGTTTCGGATATGCGAGTCAACCGGGCCTGGCTGGGACTGGTCATCCTCATACTGCCGACATTGCTCGTCGCGATAGACACGACGGCGTTGCTCCTCGCGCTCCCACAGCTGGCTGCCGACCTGGGTGCCACCAACGTCCAGCAGCTGTGGATCAGTGACGGCTACGGATTCATGGTGGCCGGCTTCGTCATCACGATGGGTACGCTCGGCGACCGGATCGGCCGCCGACGGCTGCTGATGATCGGCGGGGCGGCGTTCGCGGTGCTGTCGGTCGTGGCCGCCTTCGCGGTCAACCCGCTGATGCTGATCGTCACGCGTGCGCTGCTGGGCATCGCCGGCGCGACCCTGGCGCCGTCCACACTTTCCTTGATCACCAACATGTTCCGCGACGAACGGCGGCGCGGGCAGGCCATCGCGATCTGGGCGACCTGCCAGTTCACCGGTGGCGCGCTCGGACCCGTACTCGCCGGATTCCTGCTTCAGCACTTCTGGTGGGGATCGGTGTTCCTGGTCGCCGTGCCGGCGATGGCGTTGCTGCTGCTCGCCGGGCCGGTCCTGCTGCCGGAGTTCCGCAGCGACCAGGCCGGCCGGCTGGACCTGGCCAGCGTCGGGCTGTCGCTCGTGGCGGTGTTTTTGATGGTCTACGGCTTCAAGCAGCTGACCGTCGAGAGCGTGCCGGTCGTGCCGGCGGTGGCCCTCGTCGTCGGCGCAGCCATCGGATTCCTGTTCGTACGCCGGCAACTGCGGCTGGAGGCGCCGCTGCTGGACCTGCGACTGCTCCGCAACCGCCCGTTCACGGCCGTACTCGTCGGGCTGGCCTTCGCCGGCATCGCCATGGCCGGTACCGGCCTGCTGGTGACCCAGTACCTGCAGAGCGTGCTGGGCTTCTCGCCGTTCGCGTCGGCGGTGCTGTTCGCACCGATGGGCCTGGGCGTGGCGGTCGGCACCATGGCCGCGCCGGTGCTGGGCCGGCGGATGAAGCAGACGACCGCGATCGCCGGTGGGCTGGTGGGGTCGGCGCTGGGCAGCCTGCTGCTGGTCGGCGTCGACGGTGCGAGCGCCCTGCCGCTGGTGATGATCGGCATCACCGTACTGGCGCTGGGCACCGGCCCGCTGTTCGCGCTGGGCACCGGGCTGGTCGTCGGGTCCGTACCACCGGAGCGCGCCGGCTCGGCGGCGTCGATGTCGGAGACCGGCAACTACCTCGGTGGTTCGCTCGGTTTCGCGCTGCTCGGTGTGGTGGCCGCGGTGGTCTACCGCAGCCGGATGGACGGCACGTCCGACTCGCTGGCCGGCGCGGTCGCCGCCAGCCGGCACCTTCCCGCCGACCAGGGCGCGGAACTGCTGCACACCGCGCGGGAGGCGTTCACCGCCGGCCTGCACATGACCGGCGTCGTCGCCGCGGTCATCTTCGCCGGGCTGGCCGTACTGATCCTGACCATGCGCCCGGCAACCCGGACCGTCCCGGCCGCACTATCCACGTCGACTCGCTGAGCAGGCGCGAGACGGAGCTGTTGCGACAGCTCGCGCAGGGCTACTGATCGCGATGGAGGTAGCGGTGCCCGGCCGGAGCCCGCTTCGCTCCTCGCGCGGCCGGGGTCTCAGGGGCGGAACGCCTTGAGGGTGAGGTCCACGAGGGCGTCGGCGTACTCGGGCGTGAGCGGTCCGGAGCGGTGCAGCCAGCGCTGGTAGAGGGGGGCGTAGAGCAGTTCGAGTACCAGGTCGAGATCGGCGTCCGCCGCGATCTGGCCCGCTCGCTGCGCGCTGCGCAGCCGGGCCTTCTTGGCCTCGTCGACGGGGTCGGCCAGCTTCTCGCGGTACTGGGCGGCGAGGTCGGGATCGTTGATGATCTCCGTGTTGAGCGCCCGGATCGGCGCCTCGAAGTCCGGATCGGCGAACTCGGCGACGGTCGCGCGCATGACGACCTTGAGGTCGGCCTCGATGTCGCCGGTGTCGGGCAGCGTCATCCCCTCCCCGTGGGCCCCCTCGCTGAGCGCGAGGAAGGAGTCGAAGACCACGGCTCCCTTGGACCGCCACCACCGGTAGATCGTCTGCTTGCCCACGCCGGCCCGTGCGGCGATGGCCTCGATCGAGACCTTCGTGTACCCCACTTCGGAGACCAGTTCGCGCGCGGCCTCCAGAATCGCCCGCCGCGACCGCTCACTGCGGCGGGCAGGGTTCGGTTTCTTGGCGGTGGACATGCCGCTGAGGATAGCAGATGGACAAGACGAGACGGTCCGTCTTGACATGATGGGGAAGCGGGTGCAGATTAGGGATCGCAACATGACGAGACGTAACGTCTCGTCTTGAGAGGCGATCCAAAGGAGGTGAGGGCCTGTGACGAACGGCCGAGTATGGTTCATCACCGGCGCGTCCCGGGGCCTGGGCAGGGCGTTCACTGAGGCCGCACTGGCCGCGGGAGACCGGGTCGTGGCCGCTGCCCGCAATGTCGATCCACTCGCGGAACTGGCCGAGGAGTATCCGGGCAGCCTCGTACGGCTGCCGCTGGACGTCTCCGACCGCACGGCCGTGCGGGAGGGGGTGGACCGGGCGGTGGCGGCCTTCGGCAGACTCGACATCGTGGTCAACAACGCCGGCGGCCTGCTGTACGGCATGCTGGAGGAGGCCACCGAGGAGCAGATCCGGGCCCATTTCGACGTCAACCTCTTCGGTGCGGTCTGGGTCGCCCAAGCCGTCGTCCCGTATCTGCGGGCGCAGGGTTCCGGGCGCATTCTCCAGGTCACCTCGATGGGCTCCGGCGGCGGTTTCGCCTCAGTCGGGTTCTACGGGGCGGGCAAGGCGGCGCTCGACTCGGTCAGCGAGGCGCTGGCGATGGAGGTCGAGCCCTTCGGCATCAAGGTCACCATCGTCCAGATGGGCGGGTACGACACCGGGCTGTTCACGGTGGGCACCACGACGACACAGGCTCATCCGGCCTACGAGCCCCTGCGGGTCAAGCTGGCCGAGATGTGGGGCGAGGACGCCGGTCCCGCCCCCGGTACGGCCGCTCCCGTCATCATGGAGTTGGTCGACCTGCCGGATCCGCCGCGGCGGCTGATCGTCGGCGGTCACTCCTACGACCTCGTCCAGCAGATGGATCAGGCCCGCACCGAGGAGTACCGCGCCTGGGAACACCTCAGCCGCAAGGCCCCGGGCTGACCGGCGAACGCGAGGTGGCGCCGGCTGGGAATCCCCCGCACCGTGGACACCTCTTGTTCGTGGCCTTCCAGTCGCCGCCGGACGAGGTGGCCGCATTGGTCATGCGCGCTCTGGTCACCTTGTCTTCACCCGCGAGACCGGGCTCCACGATCACGCCTGCGCCCTGTCGGCAGCGATCCGCTGGTATCGCCCGCCGCCGCGCTCGCCTGGCTGACGGCGAGTTACCTCGACTCCGTACGAGGTCAGGTCCTGCGGTGATTCGTTCGATGTAGTCGGCGGCGACCCGCGCATCCGCTTGGGCGAGCAGATCACCGATCGATGAACGACCGGTTGCCGGACAAGACCGGCGCGCTCTTGGGGGTCACCATAGTCGCACCGACTGCCTTCACCGTGCGGGAAGGGGATTGTGTCCTGATGAGAGGGGGCTCTGCCCGAGCTGGAACCAGACCGTTCCGCCGGTTTCGTCGTTCTGGCTGCTGCCCCATGTGCTCGCCAGGAGATTCACCCAGCTCAGGCCGCGCCCAGTGAGGCTGTCGTCGTCGGCCGTCCGGATCGCGGGCACGCTGGTGGCCGAGCCGTCGTCGATCACCTCGATGTGGATCAGGCCGTCGTCCAACCCCACCCGGACCGTCACCAGCCCGCCGGGCCTGGCCGAGTCGCTGTGCAGGACGGCGTTGGTCACCACCTCGCTGACCAGCAGTTCGAGCGTTTCCAGCGTCTCGGCGGTCGCATGGCCGTCCAGGAGTTCCAGCACCCACTTGCGAGCGGCCCCCGCTGACTGCGCGATGCCGGGAAAGTCCCGCTGACCCACGATCCGAAGCCCGTCCCAGCGCTTGACCGCCGCGTCTGCCGCGCTGGGGCCGTCATGTCCCCGCGCGCTCACGCGGTCACCGCCGATGCGATCATGTCGGCCGCGTTGTCGGCCTCGGCCCAGATCCAGTCACGTCGCCAGATTACCGACCACCACGGCCGCCAGACGAAGACCCAGCCACAGGCCCGGCGGGTGACCTGGATCCGGAGCCGAACCCCGGTAGAAGACATGATCTCCAACACCGGCGCCCCGCCGACGGGAACGACCACCGAGGTGGCCACCCCAAGAACCCGCAGGTCCCAGCCAAGCCGTACGAGGTGGATGTACTGCACTTGTTGCGGATCGCGCTCTCGCCCCGGTATCTCCATCACCCCACCGCTTCTGTAGTCATTCGATTACACTCCGATAAGCTACCTCGGGCCGTATGTTCTTGGTAGTTACCTAAGGAAGTTTCCAAAGATAGTTTCCAGACGTAAGACCTCCAGGAAGGTGCGGCCATGGCTGCCGACACAAGTCCCACCGTCCGCAGGCGTCGCCTGGCGTCGGAGCTGCGCCGGTTGCGCGTCGAGCGCGGCCTGTCCATGCAGGAGGTGGCCGAACGTATGGAGCTGACGGCGGCCTCGATCAGCCGGATCGAGACGGGCCGTAGAGGCATCCGGCCGCGTGACCTCCGCGCCTTTCTCGACATGTACGAGGTCCCCGAGGCCGACCGGGATCCGATGCTGGCCCTGTCCAGGGAAGCGCGACAGCGAGGATGGTGGCAGAACTACGGGGACGTGCTGCCTGGCGAGTACGCGACACTCATCGGCCTCGAAGCCGAGGCTACATCCGTCAAGACCTATCAGCAGACGCTGGTCCCCGGTCTGCTGCAGACCGCGGACTACGCGCGGGCGGTTGTCGCGGCCACTCGTCCCGGAGACGCAGCAGAGGAGATCGAACGCAGGGTCTCCGTGCGGATGGAGCGTCAGAAGCGACTCGCGGACGACAACCCGCTGGAACTATCCGTAATTCTCGGGGAGGGCGTGGTGCGTCAGCACGTGGGAACAGCCGAGATCACTGCCAGTCAGCTCAAGCACCTCGCCGAAGCCGGCCGGCAACCCAACATCATGATCCAGATCCTCCCTTACCGGGCCGGCGCGCATCAGGCGATGACCGGATCATTTAACATTGTGGGCTTTCCTGCTCCGAGCGACCTGGACGTCATCTACCTGGAGAACATGTCCAGCGGGCTGTACCTGGAGGACAGCGCTGACGTCCGACGCTACGTCGCGGTGTTCGATTACCTCAGAGCAGCGGCACTCAGTCCGGCGGACACGATGGTTATGCTGATGAACGCGTCAAACAACCTGGTATGAGTGTCCAGCGGAAGGGCCATGCGATGTCCAACCCGGTAGACCTGACCAAAGCCGTGTGGCGAAAGAGTTCGCTCAGCGGAGGCAACGGAGACTGCGTAGAAGTCGCGAACCTGGGCGATGCAGTAGCCGTCCGGGACTCCAAGGACCCCGAGGGACCCAGGCTCGTCTTTGCCCGTAACACCTGGGCGGCATTCGTAGCAGACCTGAAAAACGGCGCGTAGACCGCGGCACCACCAGCCTTCCACATGGCGCAAGAGCAGCCGCAGTGGTGGCAATAGTCGGTGCGTCGGGGGTGGCCGGCAACCTCACCGGCATCGTGGCCGTTCGCGACAGCAAAAACCCACACGGCCCCGCGTTGGTCTTCTCGCCTTGGACTATCCGGAGGGCGGCGCGGCACACGACCTCGGGGCCTGGGCACGCGCAGGCCTGAGGTTTGTGCGTCACACGGCCTGTGCGGGCGGGAGGCCTCAGCCGGCGGTGACCCTGCTGTACTCGTAGAAGGTGCGACCGTTCTCATCCCCCTGGTGCTGGCGGCCGGTCATGACCAGAGGGGCGAACGCCTGCGAGGAGTGGTTGCTCTCCGTCATGGCCGCGGTCCACTGCCGGGAGGTGAGCCGCACCTGACTTCCGCGCCAGTGCAGCGTGCCGACGAGGTACCACGTCAGACCGTTCTCGTCGCCCTGATGCCTCCTGCCGATGAGGACCTGATCGGCAGGGGCGGAGAAGTACGAGTTGCTCTCCTTTATGCCGTAGCTCCAATTTCCGGTCTGCACGGTGACCGCTTCACCGTCGATGCGGATCTGGCCGCACCGGTAGCGGGTCCAGCCGTTCTCGTCCCCCCAGTGGGCGCGGTCGATCAGCACCTCTCCGGCTGAGCAGACGAAGGTGCTGTCCGGTTCCCTGAGGGTGATGGTGGGTCCGAAGATGGTCTCGATTGTCGGAGCCGCAGACGCGGGTGCCGGGGCCAGCGTGGACAGGACGGCCGCCGCCATCGCGACGGTCAGGGCCTTCTTGTACATTTCCATGTCCTCCGGTTCGCGTTCCGCTTCGTCCGATATGCACTGAGAGCGCATGCGCCGACAGCTCACGCCATCAGGTCTGGGGACAAGATTGCGGGCGGCACTGAAGATCGTCTTGGCGCTGACTTGCGGGTTTCTGGGAACGATCCGGCTTCCGTTCCTCACGGCATCGACCCTGCGCTGTGTCGGAGAGACACGCGTCAGCTACGGCGACCGGCTTTGAGTGGTCTCGTCGCGAGAGCTTCAGCATCGGACAGCCCACTGAGCGGTCGGGGAGTGAGCGACTACGGTTCGCACGCCGCACGGCGGGGTGGAAGGCGCGGAGGTGGGTGGGTGCTCCGGCCGGCGTATGAAAGCCCGCAACCGCCGCGCCCGAGCAGGCCGGAGGCCTGAAACACCGGGGATCGACTGAGACGGCCGGCCGGAGCACCCACCCACCGGAGCGCGGACATCGGATCCGCCATAGAGGCGTGAGCCGTGAGAACGCGACCGAGACAGCCGGAGCGCGCACCCGACCCGCCCGTAAGCCGTGCAGCATGAGCCGAGCTGACCCCTGAGAACACGACCCGCAGAGACCGGCCTGCGGTCGAAAACGCGACTATAGGTAAGGTGCCTTATGTCTAATTGGTGATGACATAAAGGGATACCTCATGGGCGTTTCTGCGGCGTACGTGACCTTCGCGGACCCGGACAAGCTCGACGACGAGAAGGGAATCGTCGTCGCGGCCTGGGCCGAGGTGGGAATCACCGGCCACATCGTGCGCTGGGACGATCCCGAAGTCGACTGGGCCGGGTTCGACGCCGTCGTGGTCCGTACCCCCTGGGACTATGTGACGAGGCGGACGGAGTTCCTCGACTGGGCCCGTCACGTCGAGTCCGTCACCCGGTTGTTCAACCCGGCCGCCGTGCTGGAACGCAACACCGACAAGGTCTATCTGAAAGACCTGAAGGCGCCGATCATCCCCACCTCCTGGGTCGCGCCGGGCGAGACCGCGAACCTCCCGCTCCTCGACGAGTACGTGGTCAAGCCGTCGATCTCGGCCGGAGCCCGCGACACGATCAGGACCGCGGACCGCGAACAGGCCGAGGAACACGCCGCCAAGCTGGCCGCCAACGGGCGGACCGCGATGATCCAGCCGTACCTGGACATGGTCGAGGGCGAGGGGGAGACCTCGATGCTCTACTTCGGCGGCAGGTTCAGCCACGCCGTCCGGCGCAACCCGATGCTGACCGAGAGTGCCACCAAGCCGGGGCAGGGCAACGACCACGGGGAGCTTCGCACCCCCGATCCCGACCAGTTCGCCCTGGCCGAGCAGGTGCTCGGCGAGTTTCCCGAACTGCTCTACGCCCGGGTGGACCTGGTCCGGCTGGCCGACGGCAGCCCGGCCCTCATCGAGATCGAGCTCACCGAGCCCTACCTGTTCCTGAGCTACGCGCCCGGCGCCGCCGCCAACCTGGCGACCGCCCTGGCCAAGGCGATCTGACGGCTCTCGGAGAACAAAGAACAAGCCTGCGGAAAACAAGCCCGCAGAGAACAGGCCCGTAAAGCAGGCCTACAAAGACGCACCGGAAACGGCGCGCGCCCCGCGAAGGGACGCGCGCCGTACCGGATTACTGCGGCAGCACCACCGCGAGCGGAGAGACTCCCGCGGCACGCAGCGCGTCGGGGACCTTCCGCGCCCAGGGGTGCTCGTGCGTGTCGAGACCCTCGGGGTTGGCCACGACGAACCGGACCGCGCCGCCGGAAGCGGCCTGCTCGGTCCAGGTGGCGCCGAAGCCGTTCAGCGCCGCGGCGGCCTTGTCACGCTCGGAGGCGGGAACCGTGACCCGGAGCGGTGACTCGTGCTCCGGGATGGCCGCGGCGGCCTGCGAGGCGTCCGGGGCCGGGGCGAGCGTCCGCGCCCGCGCCGAGGCGGACGGCAGGTCGGCGGTGATCGCGTTGGCGACGATCTTCGCCGTGCCGTCGCTGAAGGCACGGAAGTTCGGCTCGGCGGCGAACAGCACCGCGTGGCCGGTGCCCACCGGCTCGTCGACCACCGCCGCCGTTCCGGCGAGCTCCTCGGCGCCCAGCGCGAAACCGGACAGGAACCAGTCGGGCGAGTCGGCGGCCGGGTAGGAGGTCACCACGTGCGAGGGGTTCGAGGCCCGCATGACCAGGTCGTACGCGTAGAACTGCATGACGCTCGACCCGACGTCCTTGCTCAGCGGCCCCTGGGCCACGTTCGTCCGGAGGAGCGTGCCGGGGATGTCCGAGGTCGGCTCGGTCAGCGTCACGCTGGAGACACCGGCCAGGGCGGCCAGCCGGGCGCCGCCCGCCCAGCCGACGTAGCGCCCGCCGCCGCCGACCCAGTCGCGCAGCGCCGCGCGCCCGGCCTCGCCGAGGGCGTTGTTCGCCGAGTTGGACGAACCGTCCGGCACGAGCAGCACGTCCAGCCCGCCCAGCTTGCCCGCGGCGACGTCGGCCGGCGTGAGCACCTGGTAGGACAGCTTCCAGTCGCGGTCCAGACGGTGGCGGAGCCAGCCGGAGGACTCGGCCGCGTTCTGCGCGGTGCCACCGGACAGCTGCAGGACTCCGATCTTGCGGGAGGTGGTGACCTTGACCGAGGGGGCGTCCACCGCCTGCACCGGCGTCGCGGCGGGCAGCAGCACCTGGCCGGAGGAGCCGCCGGAGACGTTGCCGAGCAGCGGCAGGCTCCACGCGGTCACGTCGTAGAAGTAGGGGAACGGGGTGTAGGTGTCCTCGTTCAGCATGGACTGGACCCAGTGCTTCTGCGCCTGGGCCAGCGGGATCCAGTAGGTGCCCTTGGGCAGCGTGGTCTTCGCCTCGGGCCTGCCGTACGCCTTGAAGTCCTTGACCGTCAGCGGCGTGGCCAGCTTGTACACCTGGACGTCCATCCGCTGGAGCCGCCGCACGACGAGGTCGGTCTCCGCCTTCTTGGCCGGGTCGTCGGCGCGCAGGAAGTAGTGGCGCACCTTCCGGTCGGGCACCTGGGTGATGACCTCGTGGCCCGGGTTGTAGACCTGGTTCGGCTCCAGGTGGCCTTCGGTCCCCTGCTTGAGGGCGTCGGCGTACATGCCGTGCCAGGTGGTGAGGATCTCGGTCTTCTTGGCCGCCGCCGCCGAGAGCGAGACCCACTGGGTGAGCCACTGCTCGAAGGTCCGGGCCGCGATCGGGGAGGCGTTGCCCTTCTCGAAGGTCATGCCCGCCGCGTTGAACCCGCCTGCCGGGACCGTGTCGCCGTAGCCCATGTAGAACATGTCGTAGACGCTGCGGTTGAAGAACGGGATCCCGCGCTTGGTGAACTCGCCGATCATCGCGGCGCCGTAGGTGTTGTTGATCCAGTCGACCGTCGGCTCGGCGATGTCGTGGTAGATCGGGTCGGCGTTCGGCGGGAAGAAGTACTCGGTGCCGCCCATCTCGTGGGCGTCGATGAAGAGCTGCGGCGGATACTTCCGCATCAGCTCGATCTTGCCGTCGGTCTCCGGCTGGGTCCGCGCGAACCAGTCGCGGTTCATGTCGAAGGCGTAGGCGTTCCGCCTGGTGTCGGCCTCGCGGCCGTCGGGGTTCTGCGTCGGCAGGATCACCACGACGGCGTTGTCCAGGATTCGCCTGGCCGCGCAGTCGTCCCGCCCGGCCAGGTCGTAGAGGGTCTTCAGCGCCGCGTCGGTGCCGCTCTCCTCGCCGCCGTGCACGTTTCCGGCGACCCACAGGATCGCGGGCGTGTTCCTGGCGAGGACCTTCGCCGCGGGGGCGGGGGTGAGGGGGTCGCGCAGCCGCTTGATGGAGTTCTCGATCGCGCGCAGGTTCCGGATGTTCTTCGGGGTGCCGACGATCGCGTACTTCAGCGGACGTCCCTGGGCGGTGGTGGCCAGGGTGCCGGAGACGACCCGGTCGCTGGCCGCGTCGATCGCGGTCAGCAGCGTGTCGGACTCGGCCGAGGTGACCTCCCGCTCGCCAAGGTCGAAGCCGAGGACACTCTTCGGCGTCGGCACCTTGCCGTGGTAGACGGCGGGAGTCTGGGTGGCGTCACAGGTGGTCACGGGTGGTGCGGCCGGAGTGGGGTCCGCCTGGGCGGCACCGGCTGGGAGGGCGATGGCGACGGCCAGAACGGCCGGCGCCACCACCTTGAAGCGCTTCTGCATGAAGTAAAGCTGTCATCTGTGAGAAATGACAGCAAGAGGTAAAATTTTACACTTGCGTTACGAATGGTGCTTTTGGGGCAAACTGTGATTGAAGGACCGGATGATCCGGTCGTGGGTGGAGAGTCCGGGAGCTACGCGTGCCCGGAGATGCCGCCGTCCACCGGGATCACGGTCCCGGTGAGGTAGGCGCCGGCGCGTGAGGACAGGAAGATCGCGGTGCCCGCCATGTCGTCGGGGCGGCCGATCCTGCCCAGCGGGACGTGGGAGGCGACCGCCGCGCGCATCCTCTCGTCCTGGAGCGCGAAGGCCATCATCTTCGACTCGAACGGCCCGGGGGCGATCGCGTTGACTGTGATCGACTCCTTGGCGAGCCGCTGGGACAGGTGCCGGGTGAGCATGTGCACCGCCGCCTTGGCCGCGGAGTAGGCGTAGTTCTCCATCGCGGGCACCCGGATACCGTCCACCGAGCCGATATTGATCACCCTGGCCGGGGACTCGGGGCTCGCGGCGGCGCGGAGCAGCGGCAGGAACCGTTGGGTCAGGTAGAACACGCCCTTGACGTTGATCCCCCAGAGCTTGTCGAACGCCTGCTCGGGGTATTCCTCCAGCGGCGCGCCCCAGGTCGCCCCGGCATTGTTGACCAGCACGTCCAGCCGGGACTCCCGCTCCGCGACCGCCTCGAACAGGGTGGAGACCCCGTCCTCGGTGGACAGGTCGGCCGGGATGGCCGTGCATCCCAGTTCCGCGGCGGTTTTCTCGACCTCGGCCGCCTTGCGGGAGGAGATGTAGACCGTGGCTCCCGCGTCGACGAACCCGGCCGCGATCATCCGGCCGATTCCCCTGGAGCCGCCGGTGACGACGACGATCTTGCCTTCCACCGAGAACAGAGTCATGTTCTGTAGCATGCCGCACTCCGACCGCCCCGTCCATACCGGACGGTCGGTCCAGCATTCCGCGGTAACTCCCGGGTACACATAAGCCCCTTTGTGTCGATTCGTGCCGAAGGGAGTGAAAAATAATGTCGGCAAATAAAACGAGAGTGAAACAATCTTCCACCGCTCGTTGACACGCGCCGTTTGTATGGTGTGCCTTCGTTGTCAATAAGTCACCGATCCGAAGGTGGGGCACACCATGGTCAGAACGGGGACGCGCCTGGCGGCGCTGAGCCTGGCGCTGTCGATGGCGACACTTTTCGTGGCGCACGCATCACCCTCTGCCGCCCAGACCGCCCAGACCTCCCAGGGGACGGCCGTGCGGGCACCCCAGACCGAGAAGAGGATCGTCCGGCTGGGCGCGACGCAGAGCATGGACTCGATGAACCCGTTCCTGGCGGTCCGGGTGGTCTCCACGTCGATCCACCGCTGGATGTACGGCTTCCTCACGGTGCCCGATTCCAAGACCCTGAAGCCCAGCCCCGACCTCGCCGAGTCGTGGGAGACCTCACCGGACAAGCTGACCTGGACCTTCACCATGCGTGCCGGAGCCACCTGGTCGGACGGCAGGCCCGTCACCGCCCAGGACGCCGCGTGGACCTTCAACAAGATCATGACGGACGACGGGGCCAAGACGGCCAACGGCCCCGCCGTCGAGAACTTCGACACCGTGACCGCGTCCGACGACCGGACCCTGGTCATCAAGACCAAGAAGCCCCAGGCCTCGATGCTGGAGCTGCCGATCCCGATCGTGCCCAAGCACGTCTGGGAGAGCGTCCCCGACATCGGCACCTACGAGAACGAGGTCTACCCCGCCGTCGGCAGCGGCCCCTACATCGCCGTCGAGCACAAGAAGAACGCCTATGTGAGGCTCAAGGCCAACCCGTCGTACTGGCGCGGCGCCCCCGCCATCGACGAGCTGCACGTCATCTTCTACGAGAACCCCGAGGCGGCGATCGCCGGTCTGAAGAAGGGGGACATCGACTGGATCGGCCGCCTGCAGGGCCCGCAGTTCGAGGCCCTCGCGGGCGATGCGAACATCACGCAGTGGAACACCCAGGGCCGCAGGGCCAGCTACCTGCAGTTCAACCCGGGCGCCGCGACGGCCGGCGGCGAGCCGATCGGTGACGGGCATCCCGCGCTGAAGGACGTCAGGGTGCGCCGGGCCATCCATCACGCGATCGACAAGAAGGCCCTCGTCGAGCAGGCACAGAACGGTCTCGCCGTACCGGCGGACGGTTCGATCATCCCGCCGATGTACCAGGAGTTCTTCTGGAAGGCCGAGGGTGACAAAGCCGTCACCTTCGATCTGGCGGAGGCCAACCGCATCCTCGACGAGGCGGGCTACGCCAAGGGCGCGGACGGCGTTCGCACCATGCCCGACGGCGGGCGCAAGCTGGAGATGCGCTTCAGCATCCACACCGACGAGCCCGTCGAGGACAAGATCGCCCAGTTCCTCACCGGCTGGCTGAAGGACATCGGCATCCAGCTCACCACCCGCAGGCTCGACTCCAACAAGTTCACCGAGGAGACGGGCAGCACGGCGCTCTACGACATCGCGATCAGCGGCTGGTCGGTCAACCCGGACCCGGAGGAGATCCTGGCCACCCACCTGTGCAGCCGCAGGCCCACCGCGAGCGGGCAGGGCGGCGGCACCGAGTCGTTCTTCTGTGACAAGGAGTTCGAGAGGCTCTACCAGGCGCAGCTGGCCGAACTCGATCGAGCCGCCCGGGTCGAGCTGATCAAGCAGATGCAGGAGCGGCTCTACACCGAGGCCCCCGTCGTCGCGATCTACTATCCCAACAACCTGGAGGGCTACCGCAAGGACCGGATCGCCTCCATCACCCCGATCCCCGAGGACAAGGGCATCCTGTACGGCGGGAGCAGCTACTGGCCGGTCTACTCGCTGCGTGCGGTGGAGCGCGCCGCCGCCCCGGCCGGGAGCGGTTCGGGAAGCGGCACCGTGGTGGCCGTCGTGGTGGCCGCCGTGGTGGTTCTCGGCGCCGGGGGCTTCTTCCTCCTGCGGCGCCGCCGCGCCGCCGCCGACGACCGCGAGTAGCGGCCGATGCTCACATCGCCGCAACAGGCGAGGGGCGACACCGAGGAGGGCGGTGCCCGCCGGGCCGTGGCGCGCTACGCGCTGGTCAAGCTCGGCGGGGCACTGCTCAGCATCGGACTGGTGATCGTCGCCACGTTCTTCCTGTTCCGTCTGATCCCCGGCGACCCCACCATCGCCTACACCCGCGACGTGCCGGTGACCCCGGAACAGCTCGCCTTGCTCAGACGGCAGATGGGCCTGGATCGGCCGCTGGGCGCGCAGTTCCTGGACTTCGTGGGCCGGACCCTGCGGCTGGACCTGGGCACCTCGTACGAGTACCGCAGACCGGTCGCCGAGCTCATCGGCGACCGGGTGGGGCCGACGTTGCTGCTGGTGGGCACCGGGCTGGCCGTCGCGGTCGGCCTGGGCATGTGGCAGGGCACCAGGGCCGCCTGGCACCACGGCGGCCGCTTCGACCGCCTCTCCACCGGGACCGCGCTGACCCTGTGGTCGGTGCCGACCTTCTGGCTGGGACTGCTGCTGCTCATGGTCCTCGCCGCGGGGATCGGCCCGGTACCGGGCCTGTTCCCCACCCGGGGCATGGAGGATGTCGACGCCCCCGACGGGCCGCTCTACCTGCTGCACGTCGCCCACCACCTGGTGCTGCCCTGCCTCACCCTGGTCGCCGTCGTCTACGCGCAGTACCTGCTGGTCATGCGCTCCTCGCTGCTGGAGGAGATCGGCCAGGACTACGTGACCACCGCCCGCGCCAAGGGCCTGCGCGACGACGACGTCCGGCGCCGCCACGCGGTGCCGAACGCGCTGCTGCCGACGGTGACCCTGGTCTTCATGCAGATCGGGTTCGTGGTCGGCGGCGCGGTCTCGGTGGAGTTCGTCTACTCCTGGCCCGGTCTCGGGCTGCTGTTCGTCGAGGCGATCAGGGGACCCGACTACGCCGTGATGCAGGGCACCTTCATGCTCGTCTGCGTCGCGGTGATCGTCATGAACACGCTGGCCGACGTGGTCTACCACGTCCTGGACCCGAGGGTGAGGTCGGCTTGAGCACGATCGCCCGCACCCGCCGCCGCGCCGCTCTGGCGCGGTTCTGCCGCCGGTACGCCAGGCAGCGAGCCGGGCTGTACGGGGCGGCGATCCTGCTGGTCGCCGTCCTGGCGGCCCTGCTCACGCCGCTGCTCACCGACCCGTCAGGGATGGACGTGACGAAGGCGACGGGCGCCAGGATGGCACCGCCGAGCATGGAATTCCCGCTCGGCACCGACGAGTCCGGCCGCTCGGTGGCGCTCATGCTGCTGTGGGGCGCGCGGGTCTCGCTGCTCATCGGGTTCATGTCGGCGCTGCTCAGCATGGTGATCGGCACGGTGTTCGGCATCGCGGCCGGGCACTTCAGGGGCTGGGTGGCCGCCGTGCTGATGCGCGTCACCGACTGGTTCCTGGTGCTGCCCGCGCTGGTCCTGGCCATGGTGCTCGCGGCCATCCTCGGCGGCAGCCCGTTCACGATCATCCTGGCGATCGGGGTGACCTCCTGGGCGTCCACGGCGAGGCTGATCCGGGCGCAGACGCTGGCGGTCGAGGCCAGGCCGTACATCGAGCGGTCCAGGGCACTGGGCGCCGGGCACTGGCACGTCATGACCCGGCACGTGCTGCCGAACGTCGCCCCGCTGGTCCTGGCCAACACCACGCTCATGGTGGCCAGCGCCATCGTCACCGAGTCCACCCTCGCCTTCCTGGGCGCGGGCTCCGGCCAGGTCTCGTGGGGCAGCATGCTGCGCGGCTCCTACGACTGGGGCGCGGCCACCTCGGGAGCCTGGTGGTACGTGCTGTCGCCCGGCCTGTGCATCGTGGCGGTGGTCCTGGCGTTCACCCTCTGCGGGCGCGCCCTGGAGACCGTACTCAACCCGCGGCTGAGAGGAGCCTCGTGACCCTGCTCGAACTGCGCGACCTGGCGGTGACCTACCGGGGCGAGGCCGGGGACGTGCCCGCCGTGCGCGGCGTCTCGCTCGGCCTGGAGGCCGGTGAGGCCCTCGGCGTGGCGGGGGAGTCGGGGTCGGGCAAGTCGACGCTGGCCATGTCCCTGCTGCGGCTGCTGCCCAGGAACGCGCTGGTGTCCGGGGAGATCCTGCTGGACGGCGAGGACGTCCTGGCGATGAGCTGGGGGCGGTTGCGTGCGGTCCGGTGGGCCTCGGCCTCGCTGGTCTTCCAGGGGGCCCAGCACGCGCTGAACCCGGTGCGCCGGATCGGCGACCAGATCGCCGAGCCGCTGCGGGTGCACGGCATGGCGGCCGGGGCCGAGGCGCGGCGCAGGGTGGCGGAGCTGCTGGAGCAGGTCGGCCTGCCGGCCTGGCGGGCGCGCGGCTACCCGCACGAGCTCTCCGGCGGCCAGCGCCAGCGGGTGATGATCGCCATGGCGCTGGCCTGCTCACCCCGCCTGATCATCGCCGACGAGCCGACCACCGCGCTGGACGTGATGATCCAGGCGCAGGTGCTCTCGCTGATCCGCTCGCTCATCGCCGAGCACGGGATCGGCCTCGTCATGATCTCCCACGACCTGTCAGTCCTGGCGTCGACGTGCGACCGGCTGGCGGTCATGTACGCGGGCCGGGTGGTCGAGTCCGGCCCCTCGCGCGAGGTCTTCACCGGCGGGCGGCACCCCTACAGCAGGGCGCTGGCCGAGGCGTTCCCCACCGTGGGGGACCCCGCCTCCAGGATGGCGCCCAGGGGACTGGGCGGTGACCCGCCCGACCCCGCGCACCTGCCCGCGGGGTGCTCCTTCCACCCTCGCTGCCCGGTCTCGCTCGTCTCGTGCGCGTCGGAGCCGGTCGAGTTGCGGGCCGCGGGCGACGGCACCGGAGCGCCGCACACCGCCGCGTGCGTCCACGTCAGTGAGGAGAGCCGATGACCCTGCTCGAAGCGCGGGAGGTGCGGGTGGAGTTCGCCTCGCGCGGGCGCCGCGCCCGTGCGGTGGACGGGGTGAACCTCGCCGTGGGCGAGGGGGAGATCGTCGCGCTGGTCGGCGAGTCCGGCTGCGGCAAGACGACACTGGCCAGGACCCTGCTCGGCCTGGAGCGGCCCACCTCGGGGTCGGTCCGCTACGGCGGTGTCCCGCTGGCCTACTCGTCGCGCGCCCTGCGGGCCCACCGCCGCGAGGTGCAGCTCGTGCTCCAGGACCCCACCGGATCGCTCAACCCCCGGCACACCGTCTACGAGGCGGTGGCCGAGGGGCCGCGCATCCATCGCCTGCCCGGCGAGGGCGACCTGGTCGCCTCCGCTCTGTCGAGGGCCGGGCTGCGTCCTCCCGAACGGTTCTTCGACCGCTACCCGCACGAGCTGTCCGGTGGCCAGCGCCAGCGCGTCGTCATCGCTGGAGCCCTCGCGCTGGAGCCCAGGGTGCTGGTCGCCGACGAGCCGGTGGCCTCGCTGGACGCGTCGGTACGCGGCGAGATCCTCGCCCTGCTGCTCCGCCTCCGCGCCGAGCTGGGCCTGTCGGCCCTGGTCGTCACCCACGACCTCGGGCTGGCCTGGAACATCGCCGACCGGGTCGCGGTGATGTATCTCGGCAGGATCGTCGAGTCGGGGCCGGTGGAGCGGATCCTCACCTCGCCCTCGCACCCGTACACCCAGGCACTGCTGTCGGTCCTGCCGGAGTCGCGGTCGCCCGTGGTGCTGGGCGGCGAGCCGCCGGACCCCACCCGGATCCCGGCAGGCTGCCGCTTCCACCCGCGCTGCCAGGTGCTGGCCTCGGGCGCGGCGGCCGAGGCGGGGGTCGAAGGGCTGTGCGCGTCCGGGGAACTGCCGGTCCTGCCGTCCTCGGCCGGGGCCCAGGTCGCCTGCCACCACGCCGAGGCCCGCTCCGCCCGGCGCGAGGCGGAGTCGGAAACGGAGTCGGAAACGGAGGCGGAGCGGCGGTGAGATGAGGCGACCGGCCCCGGGCGCGGCCCTTCCCGAAGGACGTTCACGGAGAACGGTTCCGGAGCCCGGCTTTCGAGGCCGATCACAGGGGCCGATCTCGGGGGCCGATCTCGGGGGCCAGGCCGGCAGGCCGGGCTCAGAGGCCGGGGAGGAGGCCGTTCCTGAACAGGTCGACGAAGAGCCCGTGGTCGGCCCTGGCCCGTGCCCCGTAGGCGTGCGCGAAGTCGACCAGGGTGCGGGTGAAGCCCTCGGTGTCGCCGTCGATCACGGCCACGATCGCGTCCTCGGTGGAGAAGTCGACCAGGTCGTGGCTGGACTCGTCGTCGGCCACCGAGTGCATCCTGGCCACCGCCCGGCCCAGGTCGCGAATCACCGAGGCGAGCTCGTCCGGCTCGTTGACGTCGCCCCAGTCCAGGTCGGCGGTGTAGGGGGAGACCTCGGCGACCATCTGGCCGACGCCGTTCAGCGTGGTGTAGCCGAGCCACGGGTCGGCGTACGCCTGCAGGGCCCGCTGCGATTCGGCGGTGCGGTGGCCCTGGTGCTTGAAGTAGCCGTGCACCTTCTCGTCCGTCACGTACCGCGCCACGGCCGGGACCTGGGCCTGCTTCATGTAGAGGATGACGTCGTTCTCCAGGGCCTGGGTGTGGCCCTCAAGCAGCATGTTGTACGAGGGCAGCCCGGCCGAGCCGATCCCGATGCCGGTGCGGAGCGCGAAATCCTTGATCTTGTGCTCGACCGCCGAGACGGTGGGAAGGGTCGTCAGGTAGTCCTGGAAGGCCGCCTCCACCAGCTGCCGGGTCTCCTCGTCGACCGGGTAGCGGCCGTCCATGACGGCGAACCTGCGGTCGAAGTTCTCGACGGTGGTCTCCAGCTCCAGCAGCGCCACCCGGGTGTTCAGCCGGGCGTGCTGCAGCACCCGGTGCAGCACGCCGGTGGTGGTCTCCAGGGTCAGCGAGCCGATCGCGTCGTCCCCACCCTCGGAGATGCCGGTCAGCTCGGCGAGGTAGGCGCCGGCGAACTCGGTCACCAGGGCGGTGATGACGTCGTCGGACAGCGCCTTGGCGTACCCGATGAGCGCGATGCTGGCCGAGAACCGACGCAGGTCCCAGATGTACGGTCCGACGTAGGCCTCGTCGAAGTCGTTGACGTTGAAGACCAGCACGCCGGAGGCGTTCATGTAGGTACCGAAGTTCTCGGCGTGCAGGTCGCCGTGGATCCAGACCCGCCTCGTCTGGTCGTCCAGGAAGGCGTCGTCGGCGAACTCGCCGGTCATGTCCGCGTAGAACAGGCAGGCGCTGCCCCGGTAGAAGGCGAACGGCGAGGCGGCCATCTTCCGGAACTTGCGCCGGAAGGCGGCGGGATCGCGCTTCATGGAGTCGCCGAACTCGGTGATCAGGACGTCGAGAATGTGCGCCGAGCGCCCATCGATGGTCATGGTCCGCACGCTAGGGCGTACGACCGAAACTCCGCCAGTTCTCCGAGATTACAGATCTGGAACGCACCAATGGCCGGGCACGGCCCGCGCGGCGTGGCGGGCGTCGACAGCCGCACTGGGCGATCGTAGATTCGACGATGAGATGAGGTCCGCGAGGGGAGTGGAGGTCGATATGGCGGTGCTGGAGGGCAAGGCGGCGGTGGTCACCGGGGGGTCGCGGGGCATCGGCCGGGCGATCGTGGAGCGCCTCGCCCGCGACGGGGCGGACGTGCTCTTCAGCTACGCGAGCGATGCCGGCGCCGCGGCCGAGGTCGAGCGGGCGGTCAAGGAGGCGGGCGGGAGCGCTCGCGCCGTCCAGGCCGACCTGGCGGAGCCGGGCGCCGCCGAGCGGCTGATGGAGACCGCGGAGGAGTTTCTCGGCGGCCTCGACATCCTGGTCAACAACGCCGCGCTGAGCTTCACCCCGACCCCCGTCGCGGAGACCGGTGAGGAACTGTACGACCGCGTCATGGCGGTCAACGCCAGAGCCGTCTTCCTGACCATCCGATACGCCGCCAGGCACATGCGCGACGGCGGGCGCATCGTCAACATCTCCACACTCAACACCGTCCGCCCGGCACCCGGCATCGCCCCCTACGCGGCGAGCAAGGGCGCGCTCGAACAGCTGACCGCCGTCACGGCCCGCGAGCTCGGCGGCCGGGGCATCACCGTCAACACGGTCTCGCCCGGTGCCACGGACACCGATCTGCTGCGCGGCACCAACCCCGCGGCGGCCCTGGCCCAGGTCGCGGGCATGACCTCGCTCGGCCGCCTCGGCGAGCCCTCGGACATCGCCGACGTCGTGGCCTTCCTGGCGGGCCCCGACGGCCGCTGGCTCACCGGCCAGAACCTCCACGCCAACGGCGGCCTCGGCTGAGGGTGAGGATGTAGGCGGGCCTCTCCCGGCCGCCCGCCCGGTCGCGACCGCTGTCAGCGGCCCGGCCTTCCTGTGCCGTTGCGCTGTGCCGTGTTCGGCCTCAGGGTTCGCGGGCGCAGAGGTACACGTCCAGGTCGGCGGCGCCCTTGAGCATGGCGCGGCCCCGGGCGGACAGGCGGGCCTGCCAGTCGCGCAGGGTCGACTCCAGCGGGGCGACGCCTCCGGCGGAGCGGACCTGAGCGATCAGCGGGGCGATCTGCTCCAGCAGGTAGCCGCCCCGCCTGAGCTGGTGGGTCAGCCGGACGTCCCGTATGTCGGCGGCGCTGTAGATCCGGTAGCCCGTCTGCGGATCGCGGCGCGGCCGGACCAGCCCGGCGTTCTCCCATTTGCGCAGGGTGGCAGGGCGGATGCCGAGCCTCCTGGCCAGCGGGCCGATGAACGTGTCGCCGCGCTCCTGCGGCACGGGCGCCAGATCGCGGAGCGCGGCTTCGACGGCCTGGAGGGTGCGGCGGTCGTCGAGGAGTTGGCCGTGGCTCTCGTCGATGAGCCGCAGCGCGTCCTCGGTGGCACCCCGGTTGACCGCCTGCATGATCGACGTGGCCGTCTGGTGACCGTGCCCGGGTATGAGGGCGAGGAACGCGCGCAGGGCCTGCGCGTGCAGCGGCGTATAGGTGCGATAGCCGTGGACGGTGCGTTCGGCGGCGGGCAGGATGCCGGCGTCCTCGTAGTTCCTGATCGCCTGGGTGGACAGGCCGTGCTCGCGCGCCAGGTCCACTGGCCTCATGGATGCATCACCGATTGAAGGTTCGTCGCGATGAGAGCGGGGATTTCCACGGAAAAGTTTACACCGTAGGTTCAACGATACCGTTAAAGGTATGGATATCAAGGACACGGCCCGGCCGTTCGACGGCACGGGTGTCTCGGCGTTCCTGCGGTCGCTTCCCGCCAAACCCCTGCTGCTCGGCCTGGGCGAGGCCAGGCACTTCGTGGGGGAGCTGGGCGAGTTGCGCAACGAGATCTTCCGGCATCTGGTCGAGCACGAGGGCTACCGGTCGTTCGCCATCGAGAGCGACTGTCTCATGGGCCTCGTGGTCGACGACCACATCACGACGGGCACCGGCACGCTCGATGACGTCATGGAACGCGGCTTCAGCCACGGCTTCGGCGCGTCACCGGCCAACCGCGAGCTTGTGCGCTGGATGCGGGCGTACAACGAGGAGCATGACGAAAAGCTCCGGTTCTTCGGTTTCGACGGCCCTCTGGAGTATTGGGCGGCGAGCCCGCGCCAGGCGCTCACCGCCCTCTACGCCCTCCTCGACGGCCCGCTGCCCTGCACCATGGAAACCCTCGACGCGCTGCTGGGCCCGGACGACCGGTGGTCGAACGAGGCCACGGTCATGGATCCGTCCCAGTCGATCGGCCGGTCCGCCGACGCCCAGCGGCTGCGCCTGATCGCCGACGACCTGGTGGCGCTGCTCGACACGCAGGCGCCGCGGCTGAGCGCGGAGGACAGGGAGCGGGCGGCACTGTACGGGCGCACCGCCGTCGGCCTGCTCCGCTACCACCACTGGATGGCCGACACGTCCCCGGCCCGGATAGCCAGGCTGTCGGGCCTGCGGGACGCGATGATGGCCGCCAACCTGCGTGCCGTCGCCGAGCGCGGCCCGGCCCTGGTCTTCGCCCACAACCTCCACCTGCAGCGGAACAAGAGCCTCATGTCGTTCGGCGACCAGCAGTTGGAGTGGTGGAGTGCGGGGGCGATCGCCGAAACGCACCTGGGCGACCGGTACGCCTTCCTGGCCGCGGCCTTCGGCACGGTCGGCGACGACACCCCGCCCCCGGACACCGTCGAGGGCATCCTGTCCACGCTCCCGTGGGACCACTCTCTCATCGACGCCCGCCGCCTGGCCGAGGCCGTCACGAAGCCCGCCCCGCGCATCTCCCACGATTTCGCCTATTTCCCGCTGGATCCGGCCCAGCTCGACATGATCGACGGCGTCGTCTTCCTCAAACAGGCTGTCAGGCTGGGTTGACAGGCGCGTGCGTGTCAGGCTGTGCCGACACGCACGCGCATCGATCACACCATCCACGCCCGCCCCCTCACCGAAGGCGGCGCCCGGGATCGCCAGGCGATCGCCGCTGTGCGGGCTGGTCGCCGGGCCGCTTTGACGGTAACCGGCTGCGCCGGCAAACCGAGGGCTTCCCCTGTCGGTGGCCTGTCCTGACCGGCCTTCCGCTCCCGGGCGGTCAAGCGGGCGGCCGTACGGTTCGAGCCGGGCGGGAGGCGTTGTTTTGGGCCTTGTAGGCATCCGGCGCCGGGGTTACGATCCGCGTAATTATTAGGAAACTTTCCTAAATGGAAAGGCATTTACGTGCGCCGATTAGCCTCCATGCTGCTGGTTCTCGCCATGGCAGCCACTCTCGCCGCTCTCTCGTCCCCCGCCTCGGCCGCCGCCCGGCTCACCGCGGCCTTCACCCTCACCGGCACCCAGGGCAAGTTCGTGGTGAGCAACCCCGGCACCACTCCGGTCACCGGCTGGTCGATCACCTTCGACCTGCCCGCGGGCATCACGGTCAGCGGTGCCCAGAACGCCACCACCACGCAGAACGGGACGCGGGTCAAGCTGACCCCCGCCTTCTACATCAACACGGTACGGGCGAACGGCAACACCGAGCCGTACAGCCCCACCTTCACGCTCAGCGCGGCGGCACAGCCGGTGAGCTGCACGATCAACGGCGCCAACTGCGACGGCAGCGGCGACCCGCCACCCCCGGACGCGCCTGTCACCGCGACCTACTCGGGGAGTGGCACCCAGGGCAGATTCGTGGTCGCCAATAACACCGACACCGCGCTCAACGGCTGGTCGATCACCTTCGACCTGCCCGCCGGGGTCACCGCGAGCGCCGCGCAGAACGGGTCGCTGAGCCAGAGCGGGCGCCAGGTCACGCTGAGCCCGGCCCACTACAACACGACCGTGGCGGCACGCGGTACCACCGAGCCGTACAGCCCCGCGTTCACGCTCAGCAGCGCGTCCGCCGAGCCGGAGAACTGCAGGATCAACGACGTCAGGTGCGACGGCGCCGCCGACACGCCGCCCGGCGCGCCCGGCAACCTGCGTTCGCCGGTCAAGACCACCAGAACCGTCTCGCTGGCCTGGGACGCCGCGACCCCGGGCAGCCTGCCGATCTCCGGCTACCAGGTCTACCGGGGCGCCGACCTCGCCGCGACGGTCACCGGGACGAGCACCACCGTCACCGGCTTGACCTCGAACACCGAGTACACGTTCACCGTGAAGACCAGGGACCGGACGGGAACCCTCTCCCCGGCGAGCGCCGCGCTGAAGGTGACCACCAACAACGCCGGTGACGACACCCAGCCGCCGACCGTGCCCGCGAACCTGCGCGTCACCGGCAAGGACTCCTCCAGCGTCTCGCTCGCGTGGAACGCCTCGACCGACAACAAGGGCATCGCCGGGTACGAGGTCTACACCGGCGCCACCCTGGCCACGACGGTGACCGGCACCTCCGCCACGGTGAGCGGGCTGTCGCCGTCCACCGAGTACACCTTCACCGTGAAGGCCCGCGACCTGTACGACAACACGTCGGCGGCGAGCACCGCGCTGAAGGTGAGCACCGACGACATCATCGGCAGCGGATACGCCAGGATCGGCTACTTCGTCCAGTGGGGCATCTACGGCCGCCAGTACTTCGTGCGCAACCTCGACACCACCGGTGCCGCCGCGAAGCTGACCCACCTCAACTACGCCTTCGGCAACATCGACCCGGTGAACCTGACGTGCCTGCAGGGTGTCACCAAGGGCACCACCGCGAACCCGCAGGACCCGAACCAGGGCGACGGCTCCGGCGACGCGGACGCCGACTACGGCAGGCCGATGAGCGCGGCGCAGTCGGTGGACGGTGTCGCCGACACCGGCTGGGAGAAGCTGCGCGGCAACTACAACCAGCTCCGCAAGCTCAAGGCGAAGTATCCGAACCTCAAGGTGCTGATCTCGCTCGGCGGCTGGACGTACTCGAAGTACTTCTCCGACGTGGCGGCCACCGACGCGGCGCGCAAGAAGTTCGTGAGCTCCTGCATCGACACGTACATCAAGGGGAACCTGCCGGTCTACAACGGCGCGGGCGGCCCCGGCAGCGCCGCCGGGATCTTCGACGGCATCGACCTGGACTGGGAGTGGCCGGGCTCGGAGGGGCACGCGGGCAACCACATCGGCCCGAACGACAAGGCGAACAACACGCTGCTGATCGCCGAGTTCCGCAGGCAGCTCGACGCGCTGACCCAGGAGACCGGCAGGCGCTACCAGCTCACCGCCTTCACCCCCGCCGACCCGGCGAAGATCGCCGCCGGCTGGGACCTGCCCGAGGTCGCCAGGTCCCTGGACATCTTCAACGTCCAGGGCTACGACTTCCACGGCGCGGGCAGCGACAACTCCTGGGAGCCCAACCGGGCCGGACACCAGGGCAACCTGTACGCCGACGCCGAGGACCCGTACCCGTTCCACTTCAGCGTCGAGAACTCGGTCGACGTCTATCTCCAGGCGGGGGTGAACCCACGCAAGATCACCATTGGTCTCGCGTACTACGGGCGGGGCTGGCAGGGCGTCGCCGACGGAGGGAGGTTCGGCGAGTGGCAGACGGCCACCGGCGCGGCGCCGGGGCAGTTCCCGGACGAGGCGGGCACCCGCGGATACGCCAACCTGCTGGCCTCCGTGCCGGGATGCGCGGTGAGACACGACGAGCAGTCGGTGGCGACCTACTGCTACACCGGCAACGGCGGTCAGTGGTGGACCTTCGACGACGTCTGGTCGATCGGGAAGAAGACCGCGTGGCTCCGGAGCAAGGGCCTGCTCGGCGCGATGGTCTGGGAGATGTCCGGTGACCCCGGCACCCTGACCACCGCCCTGGACGCGGGTCTGCGGTAACCGTTCCGCCCGGCTCGCCGGGACGTCGCCCCCCGGTTCACCGCGGGGCGACGTCCCGGCCCATCACCCCCGCCAGGCGCAGGGCGCCCCTGGTAGCGCTCGGGCATGCCGGGGCGAGGAAGGGGAACTCGTGGACGGCGTCGATCGCGTACAGGTCGGCGGACCTGTCGGGCATCGCGCGGTGGAAGTCGTCGACCAGGAGATCGGCGGCCACCACCTCCCCGGCACGGGCGAGCAGCAGGCCCGGCAGCGCCCGCAGGGCGGGCCCGCCGACGCCCACCTCGCCACCGTCGTCGTGCCACACCCGCGTGGTACCCAGGATCCCGAAACGCACGGGGGCAATTGTCGCCCTTCGCGAGGCTCTCCGGCTTTCCGCGGGAGTCGCGGTGTTTCACCGAGGTCCGCGTACGTCGTACGACCCGGCGCCTCCCTAAGGGTGCCGGTTGGAGACCGAGACGACCTCGCCGGTCATGTACGTGGAGTACTCGCTCGCCAGGAAGACGATCACGTTGGCCACCTCCCACGGTTCCGCCGAGCGGCCGAAGGCCTCGCGGGAGGTCAGTTCGGCGAGCAGCTCGTCGGTGGTGACCTTGGCCAGGAAGGGGTGCATGACCAGTGAGGGGGCCACCGCGTTGACCCGGATGCCGTGCGGGGCGGCCTCCAGGGCGGCGCACCTGGTCAGGGCCATCACCCCGGCCTTGGCGGCCGCGTAGTGCGACTGGCCCTCCTGGGCGCGCCAGCCGATCACCGAGGAGTTGTTGACGATCACTCCGGAACCCTGGGGGACCATCAGCCGCAGGGCGGCCCTGGTACAGCGCATCGTGCCGGTGAGGGTCACCCCCAGGACGGCGTCCCACTGCTCGTCGGTCATCTCCACCAGCCGCGCCGTACCGCCCAGGCCCGCGTTGTTGACCACCACGTCCACCCGCCCGTGCGCCTCGGTCACCGCGTCGAACATGGCGCGCACCTCGGCCTCGGAGGTGACGTCGCAGGGCACCGCGAGCGGCTTGACCCCACTCAGCTCGGCCAGCGCCTCGGCGGCCTCGCCGAGGCGCCGCTCGTGCCGGTCGGAGACGACCACGGTCGCGCCCTCCTCGGCGCAGCGCCTGGCGGTGGCGTACCCGATGCCCGTCCCGGCCGCCGCCGTGACCAGGACGACCTTTCCGTCAAGCAGGCCGTGGGCACGGGGGTAGGGGGGAGGTGTCGCCATACGGGCTCCGTTCCGGTGGTCGTGTCTCAGCCCTTGGGCAGGCCCAGGGTGCGCTCGGCGATGATGTTGCGCTGGATCTCGCTGGACCCGGCGTAGATGGTGTCGGCGCGGCTGAACAGGTAGAGCCGCTGCAGCGCGTTGAGGTCGTACGGCGGGGCGTCGGCGACCAGGCCCGCGCGCCCCTGGACGGCCTGGGCCAGCTCACCCAGCCGCCGGTGCCACTCCGACCAGTACAGCTTGCCGATCGACACCTCGGGTCCCGGTTCGCCCGCCGACAGTGAGGTCATGGTGCGCAACGCGTTGAGCCGCATGATGTCCAGCTCCAGCCACGAGCGCACCAGCCGGTCGCGGAGCACCGGGTCCTCGGCGGCCCCGGTGCGCCTGGCGGTGGCCACCACCTCCGCGAACTCCCGCTGGAAGCCGATCTGCTGGCCCAGGGTGGAGGCGCCGCGCTCGTAGCCGAGGGTGGCCATCGCGATCCGCCAGCCCTCGCCGGGAGCGCCCAGGATGTTGCCCGCCGCGGTGCGGGCGCCGTCGAGGAAGACCTCGTTGAACTCGCTGGTGCCGGTCATCTGGAGGATGGGCCGTACCTCGATCCCCGGCTGGTCCATCGGGACCAGCAGGTAGGACAGGCCGCGGTGGCGTGCCGAGCCGGGCTCGGTCCTGGCGAGCACGAAGCACCAGTCGGCCACGTGGGCCAGCGAGGTCCACACCTTCTGGCCGGTGATGACCCACTCGCCGTCGTCCAGGCACGCTCGCGTCTGGACGCCTGCCAGGTCGGAGCCCGCCTCCGGCTCCGAGTAGCCCTGGCACCACAGCTCCTCGCCACGCTGGATGGGCGGCAGGAAGCGCCGCCGCTGCTCCTCGGTGCCGTGCTCCAGGATGGTCGGCCCGATCAGTCCCTCGCCGATGTGCCCGACCCTCGCCGGGGCGGCGGCACGGGCGTACTCCTCGTGGAAGGCGACCTGGTCCTCCAGAGTGGCGTCCCGGCCTCCGTACTCCCTGGGCCAGCCCAGGCAGGTCCACCCGGCCTCGCCCAGCCGCCGCTCCCAGGCGAGCCGGACCTCGTGCCCCTCGTGCTCGCGGCCGGGCCCGCCCAGTCCCCGGGCGTGCGCGAACTCGCCCGTGAGGTTCTCCTCCAGCCAGGAGCGTGCCTCCTCGCGCAGGGTCATGGAATACCTCCGGTGTGGGGACGTCAGGCGTGGAAACGGCCGTAGCCGCCCCTGAAGAAGAGCAGCGGGCCGCCGTCGCCGTGGACACCGAGCCGGTGGACCCTGGCGACGACGATGACGTGGTCGCCCGCGGGATGCTCCGCCTCGATTGAGCAGTCGATCCAGGCCAGGCTCTCCTCGATCACCGGGTTGCCACCCGGGGAGACCGTCCAGTCGAGCCCGGCGAACTTGTCGCCGCCCCGGCCGGCGAGCGCGGCGCAGACCGGTTGCTGGTGCTCGGCGAGCACGTTGATCGTCTGGGTTCTGGCGGCGCGCAGGCGCGGCCAGCTCGTGCTGCTGTGGGCCACGCAGAAGGCCACCAGCGGCGGGTCCAGCGACACCGAGGTGAAGGAGTTGGCCGCCAGGCCGCACGGCTCGCCGGTGTCGGGGTCGATGGCGGTGATGGCCACCACGCCGGTGGCGAAGTGGCCGAGCACGGAGCGGAACCACCGGCCGTCCACGGCGCCGCCCTGGTGCGTGGCCCCGTTGATCTCAGGTCTCTCGGCTCCGTTGGACGGGCCCTGCGAAAGGCCACTCTGCATGGCGACTCCGTTGGCGGTGGTGCCGCGCCCGGCCAAGGTGGCGCGGGGATGGTCGGCGGTCTCCAGCAGCCGGGCCGCGTGAGTGCTCATGGTGCTACTCGCCTCCTCAATCGCGCCCGATCGGCCTCCGAGGGGGTTCGGCGGCGGACGGCGTCCTCCACCGTCTGGCGCCATCTTACCAAGCGCTTGCTTGGATTGTAGGGGAGTGCCGGAAAAAGTCCCCGGTCGCCGTCGGCGGCGCGCGCCCGTCGTTGACATCCGCGATTCGCCCGGCCTAGCCTCTGGCCAAGCGCTTGCTTGAGATCGGAGGCTCGTACGTGGGTGGTTTCCGGGACCGCACGGCCGTGGCGGGCGTCGGGTACACCCGGTTCTCCAAGGATTCCGGGGTCAGCACCCTCACCCTGGCCTGCGAGGCCGTGCTGGCGGCCCTGGACGACGCGGGCCTGACCGTCGACGACGTCGACGGCATCGCCACCCACCGGGTCGGCGACTCCGCCGCGCCCTGCCTGGTCGGTCCCGCGCTCGGCATCCACGAGCCCTCCTGGTACCTCGACCAGTTCGGCGGCGGCAGCGTCTCCCACTCGGTGGTCGGCCAGGCGGCGCTCGCGGTCGCGGCGGGCGTCGCCGAGACCGTCGTCTGCTATCGGGCGATCAACGCGCGCTCGGAGTTCCGGATGGGCGGGACCGGCCGGGGGTTGCCGGTCAGCCCCGAGGTCCAGTACCAGGCGCCGTACGGCTATTTCGCGCCGCCGCAGCAGTACGCGATGTTCGCCCGCGCTCACATGTCGAGGTACGGCACCCGTCCCGAGCACTTCGGCGCGCTGGCGGTCGTCCAGCGCGCCAACGCGGCCAAGAACCCCCGGGCGCTCATGCGCACCCCGATCACCCTGGACGACTACCTGGCGAGCCGGTGGATCGCCGAGCCGTTCCGGCTGCTCGACTGCTGCCTGGAGACCGACGGCGCCTGCGCGCTCGTCGTCACGAGCGCCGAGCGGGCCGCCGACCTGCGCAGGCCGCCGGTGCTCATCTCCGCCGCCGCGTGGGGAGGCGGCGACTCCTTCCTGTCCGGCGGCCGGGCGGACACCACGGTGACCAGCGCGGCCGAACTGGCCCCGCGCCTGTACCGCCAGGCGGGCATCGGGCCCGCCGACGTCGACGTGGCCGAGATCTACGACTGCTTCACCTACTCGGTGATCGTGCAGCTGGAGGACTACGGCTTCTGCGCCAAGGGCGAGGGCGGCCCGTACGTCGCCTCGGGTGCCGTCGCGCCGGGTGGTGAGCTGCCGGTGAACACGCACGGCGGGTTCCTGTCGGAGGGGTACGTGCACGGCGTCAACCACATCGCCGAGGCCGTCTCACAGCTGAGGGGGGACGCGGGGGACAGGCAGGTGGAAGGGGCCGAGGTGGCGCTCTCCACGGCCCAGCCCGGCTACATCCTGCCCGCCACCTCGGCGCTGATCCTGCGGAAGGGGTGAGGGGTGCGTCCGGTTGCCGATCGCGACTCGGCGGAGTGGTGGAGGCGGACCGCCGGCGGGGAGTTCGTGCTCCAGCGGTGCGACTCCTGCGCCACACCGCGCTTTCCCGCCCGCGCCTACTGCCACCGCTGCAGGACCCGCGAGTGGCACTGGGAGCCCATCGCCCCGGCCGGCCGCGTCGAGAGCTGGATCGTCAGCCACCAGCCCTTCCTGGCCGGGGTGAGCGAGCCGTACACGGTGGTGATGGTACGGCTGGACGAGGCGCCCGAATGCGTCATGTACGGCAACTGGCGCGGTGCGGAGCCGCCGGTCGCGGGCCTGCCCGTCCGGGCGTGCTTCAGGAGGGTGGACGAGGAGCTGTCGCTGATCGACTGGCGTCCGCTCGGCTGAGGCGCGTTCGCGGTGAGGCTCATCGCCGGGGCCGAGTCACGGGTGCGTCCCGGCGGGTCCCGTTCCCGCCGATCGCGCTCCGGAGATGGGGAGCGCGCCCTGGCGGGCGTGGGGGACCCGCCAGGACGCGTTCCGCTCCGGCGCGATGGGCGGAGGACCCCGGCGAGGGGTGGGGTCCTCCGCCGGCTAGTCGCGCTCGGAGTCTGTGTCGGCGAAGGCGCGGACCTGGTGGTCCGCCTCCTTCTCCGCGAGGTCGTCGTCAGGCGTGGGCCGCCGGTAGTGCTGCGAGATGAGGCGGGCCGCCCCAGCCGGGTCGTCGGCCGGATGCGAGGACTCAACGCCGTCCTCGTTCCAGACAAAGAGCCCGTTCTTGCACCAAACGGTTAGATCGGTCAGCACCGAGAGTACGGACATCCCGCTTCCGTTGCTCTGGTAGGTGTGGGTGAACCCCTGGCGGTGCAACGCGTAGCGCAGTAAACGCGTCGCCTCGCGGGGGTCGCGCCAGGGCAGGTACGGCGCATCCACGCGGACCGACAGCACCGGCCTCCACCCCCTCGCTGGCCTTTCGATGGATTTGTACCAACGATTGGATGATGCGGGTCTTGGGAGGTTGGGTCAAGGGGCTGTTCCCCGCTAGAACCAGATCGTCTAGTTTTGTTGGCACAAAGGGGACTTAATGGCGCGGTCAACGCTGTATCAACTGGTGGCCTCCGATCTGAGGAGGACCATCTACTCCGGTGCGCTCGGACCGGGGGATCAGCTGCCGACCGAGGCGGAGCTCATGCTCGTGCACCAGGTGAGCCGGAACACCGTGCGGCTGGCTCTCGGCGAGCTGGTGAACGAGGGCCTGGTCACCCGCACCCCCCGCAGGGGCACCGTCGTGCGGGAGCGCCGTCCGCTGCTCATGCACCCCCAGCGCGAGCTGCAGCCGCGGGGCGAGGAGACCCTGGAGGCCTTCGCCTGGGCGGTCTCGCAGGAGGGCCGCGCGCCGAGCCAGGAGATCGAGGTCTCGATCGTGCACCCGGCCGAGGAGATCGCCAGCAGGCTGGAGCTCGCGGACGACGAGCTCGCCGTGGTCCGCCGCAGGCTGCGCTTCGTGGACGGCCAGCCGTACAACACCAACGACTCCTACTTCCCGCTGGCCCTGGTCGCCGACTCCGAGATCACCCGTCCCGGCGACATCAGGCGCGGGGCCAACAAGGTCCTTGAGGAGCTCGGCCACCGGCAGGTGCGGATGGTGGACGACATCTGGGCGCGGATGCCCAACAGCGCGGAGACCGAGCGGCTCCAGCTCCAGCTCGGCACGCCGGTCGTCGTCTACGTCCGAGTCGGTTACGACGTGGAGGACACCCCCGTGCGCGTGGCGGTGTCGGTACTGCCCGCGGACAAGCACCTGATCAGGTACGAGCTGGAAAGCCGTTGACATCTCGGTAACCGCCCTGACGGGCCGGCCCTCACTCCGTCCGCGCCGCGGGCGCCCGGCGGGCCGCGCCCGCAGGGCGGCCGTTCTCCTTCCGGCCGGCGCACTCCGGGCCGGGCCTTCCCCGGGCCCGGCCGTCTCGTCCGAGCTCCCCCCGTCCGGCGCCCTCCCGCCGGGCCCTCTCGCGCCGCCCGCGCCTCTCACCCCGACCGGCGTCTCCCCGCCGCTCGCCCCCAGCCCCTAGGCATCCGCCTAGCCCGACATGGGTGCCGTGCGCCATCAGGCGGCCACGCTCCGTGTCAACTCGCGTACCGAACGCAACGAAGGGATGAACCATGCACTCGAACACCGCCAGTCCCACCACCGTGCGCCCGTTCACGCTGCGCAGGGCCACGGACGGTGATCTCGACGGGGTGCTCGCGCTTCTCGCCGAGACCGCCGGGTGGCTGAACCGCCGCGGCGTGCGGCAGTGGCCCGCCGCCGGCTTCCCCGCCGAGCGCATCACCCCGCTGATCGACGAGGGCGTCATGTACCTGCTGGACGGGGAGGGCGGGCCCGCCGCGACCCTCGCCCTGGACGCTCACGCCGACCCCGAGTTCTGGGCTCCGGGAGACGACCCCGGCTCGGCGCTCTACGTCCACAAGCTGGCCGTGGCGCGCGCCCACGCCGGCCGGGGGCTGGGAGAGGCGCTGCTTGACTGGGCGGGCCTGCGGGTCCTGGCCCTGGGGAGAAGATGGCTCAGGCTTGACTGCTCCAAGGACAACGCGCGGCTCCAGGACTACTATCGGGGACAGCGTTTCGCGCATCTCCGCACGGTCGACCTGTCGCATCGCGCCTCCGGCGCCCTGTTCCAGCGGCCGGGGGGCCTGCGCGCCCACGCGTCCGGCCTCGCGCCGTCCTTCTCGGACCGGCGCGGGTCGTCCGTCCCCGAGCATGTCTGAACCACGGCGATCCCAGGGCAAACCCATCCGATAGCCTCCATTCATGACCGGATCCTTGCTTGAGGTGATCACGCTTGACGTGCGTGATGCCGTCGCGGCCGAAGCCGGTGGCGCCGATCGCCTGGAGGTCGTCGCCGACATGGCCGTGGACGGGCTCACCCCGGCTGCGGAGACGGTCGCGGCGATCTCCAAGGAGTGCGCGCTGCCGCAGATGGTGATGCTGCGTGGCGAGGCCTCGTTCCTGGCCACGCCCGAGTCGCTGAAGACCCTGAGCCGCGAGGCCAGGGCACTCGCCGACGCGGGCGCGGCCGGGTTCGTGTTCGGGTTCCTCGATCGGGCGGGGGCGGTCGACCTGGCCGCCACCGAGGCGCTCATCCATGCGGTCGCACCCCTGCCCTGGACTTTTCACCGGGCGGTGGATCACGCGGCCGACACCCAGGCGAGCTGGCGTGCCGTCCGCCTGCTGCCCAACCTCGCCACCGTGCTCACCTCGGGTGCGCCTGGTGGCGTGGCGGACGGGCTGCCGCTGCTCAAGACCCGGTGCGAGGCGGGCGACGGCCCGCTGATCATGGCCGGGGGCAGGTTGAGGCCCAGCCATGTCGGGGTGCTGCTGGAGTACGGCGTGCGGGCCTTCCACGTCGGCAGCGCCGTGCGGGCGTCCTGGTCGGACCCGGTCGACGAGCGCCGGGTCCGCCAGTGGCGCGCCCTGATCGACTGAGGCGCGCCAGGTCTCGCGGTGATCGGCCTGGGCGCCGGGAGCCGGGGGGACCGGCGATCGAGGTCAGGCCGGTGGAGCCGGGGCGGGGCCCAGGGCCAGGTCGGCGCGGCGCAGGGCGGCGGTCATGGTCTTGATCGTGGCGGGCTCGTCCATCACGCCCCCGCCCGCCTCGCGCCGCTCCTGCCAGGTGCGCACCCGGTCGGCGTACTCCTGGTAACGGGACAGGTGGAAGGCGTAGACCGTCGCGTACCGGCTGACCAGGTGTGACGGGTGCATGTCCCAGCCCTGGTAGAAGCCATGGCCCAGGGAGTGCCCGACCAGCTCCGCGTGGCGCCGCCACAGCTCCTGCACGGCCCGCCTGTCATCCGAGGCGGGGGAGGCCGCCAGCGAACCGTCCGACAACTCCACGCCGGTCCCGGCGAAGACCGTCTGCATGACGTTCCTGGCGTGATCGCAGACGGGATGGTCCAGCCGCTGCTCGTGCGGGGGCAGGGCGCAGCTCGCCGTGTAGTCGAAGACGCCGAAGTGCGCCGCGGCCAGCCGGCCCCGCAGGGAGGCGACCAGAGCGGAGTCGAGGAACAGCACCGTCTGCGGCGCCTCGACCTGGATCTCGAACCGGAGCGCACCCTCGTCGAGGCCCAGCCCGTCCTCCAGCGCCCGCAGGCAGTCGGCGAACTGGTGGAGGTAGGCCCTCATCAGCACCTTCGGGAAGGTGACCACGAATCCCCCGGGCAGTCGCCCGACCCGCTCGACCACGCCGGTGAGAAAGCCGTCCAGCGTCCTGAGGGAGCGGACCGGGTCGCCGTCGGCGAACGACTTCACCCGCAGACCCCAGCGGCGGGGGAGCGTTCCGGCCGCGTGCATGGCCGCGATCGCCTCGGCGGCGGTGGAGGCGTGACCGTCCTCCTCCGCGGGACGCGGCCCGTACCCGTCCTCGAAGTCGACGCGCAGGTCCTCGACGGGCTCCTCGCCGAGCTTGGCGGCCACCCGGCCGTGCACGGCTCCGGCGAGGTCCCCGCCCACGCCGAGGATCGCGGCCAGATCGCCCTGTGGCAGGTGCCGCCGCATCAGCTCCAGCGCGGCGTCACCCCACGCCCGCACCGTCCCGGCGTCGAGGCGGTCCGCGGGGACGTAGACCGTGTGCACCGGCTGCCACCCGGCCGGCCCGTACGGGTACAGCGCCGACTGCTCGCGGTGGACCCGCTCGAAGCCCGGGATCAGGGCGGACGGGTCGGCGAGCGTGACGCGCATGCTGGTGCTCCTCTGTGGACGTGCCGATATGGACGTGCCGTTTCGAACGCACCTTAGCCGCAGCCCTCCGCCGCCGGTCCCCCCTGCCACCGTCGCCCCACGCCGATCAGTGGACTCAGCCGGTCCCAACCGGATCACAAGTCACCATGGCTAAACTTTGCCATCGAAGTTCGATCACTCGGCGATGGGATGACATGAACAGACTCAAGGGGCTCTCCGCGCTGGCCGGGTCCCTGCTGGCCGTACTGCTGATGACGCAGGCGGCTCCGGCCGCCGCGGCGGCCGCGCCCGCGAAGCCCAAGGTGGCCGTGGCGGTGAAGGCGGGTCCGGCCAAGCACACCGGTAAGTGCCCGGTGACCGTCGGCTTCACGGCGAAGATCAAGGTGAGCGCGCCCACCGTGGTGGCCTACCGCTGGCTCAGGGGCGACGGCTCCAAAAGCGCGGTGAAGACCGTCAAGGTGAACGGGACGAAGATCCTGAAGGATCGCGCCACCTTCCGCGGCAACCTGAAGGGCTGGCAGGCGCTCGAGGTGCTGAGCCCGCGCAAGGTCGTCTCCAAGAAGGCGACCTTCGCGATCTCCTGCGCGCCGCAGAGCGGCGGCGGTAACGGTGACAACGGCGGTGACGGTGGCGTCGACCCGCAGGGCCCGGCGGAGGGCCAGGGCGGCACCGAGAACGGCGAGTAGCGCGAACAGCGCCCCGGCCGCGGCCACCCTCCGGTTCTCCGGGCGTGGCCGCGGCCGTGTCATTGACGGCCGCAGGCGGTGAGCATGGCGGCGATGCCGAGGAGTTTCACCCGCTCGCCCCGGTCGAGGGACCTGGCCAGCGCCGCCTCGGCGGCCTCGATGGCCAGCCAGTGCTCGTAGGTGATCGGCGAGATGCCCCGGGAGGCGAGGAGCTCGTCCGGGTCCGTGCGGTGTACCGGATCGCGGCCGGCGAGATCGGCGAGGAGGGTGCGGACCGTCTCGGCGGCGTCGGACTTGTTAGTGCCGATCACACCGCTGGGGCCGCGCTTGAGCCAGCCCGCCACGTACTCGCGGTCGCGGACCCGGCCGGCCTCGTTCGGCACGGTCATGGTGGCCTCGGAGAAGGGAACGCCGGGTAGCGGCACGCTCTGGTAGCCGACCGAGCGCAGCACCATGCCGACCGGGAGGGTCTCGAACTCGCCGGTGCCGACCACCCGGCCGTCCAGCAGCCGGGTTCGCTCCAGCTTGAGCGCCTCCACCCGCCCCTCGCCGAGGATCTCCACCGGGCGCATCCAGAACCGCACGTCCAGCCGCCGGGGACGGCCCGTCAGGCCGCGGGCCGCCCAGCTCTGCAGGACCTCGACGTTGCCCCTGATCTGCCGGGACGCCGTCGAGACGTCCGCGGCGCTCTCCTCGGGCCGCACCCGCACGTCCGCGTTGGTCAGCTCGCCCAGCTCCCTGAGCTCCTTCAGGGTGAACTTGGCGTGCTCGGGCCCCCGGCGGCCGATCATGTGGATGGCCTTCACCTCGCTGGCGGCCAGCCGGTCGAGGACCTCCTGCGGCACGTCGGTGGCGCGCAGCTCGTCGGCGGTCTTGGCCAGGATGCGCACCACGTCGACCGCCACGTTCCCCACGCCGATCACCGCGACCTCGGGGCTGTCGAGGACGAAGCGGTCACCGGGCATGTCGGGATGGCCGCAGTACCAGTTGACGAAGTCGGTGGCGGCCACGCTGCCCGGCAGGTCCTCGCCGGGGATGCCCATCCGCCGGTCCACCATCGCGCCGGTGCAGTAGACCACGGCGTCGTAGCAGTCGAGCAGATCGGTGACGCCGATGTCCCTGCCGAACTCGACACCGCCGAGGAACCGCACGTCCGGAAGCTCCAGCACGCCGCGCAGGTAGCCCGCTATCGACTTGATCGAGGTGTGGTCGGGGGCGACCCCGTAGCGCACCAGCCCGTACGGGGTCGGCAGCCGCTCCAGCACGTCCACCCGCAGGGGCACGGTGGCCTGTTTCCTCAGGGCCTCGGCCGTGTAGATCCCGGCGGGCCCCGACCCCACGATCGCGACTCGCAGCGACACATCGCCTCCCAGGGTGCTGGCTGTCATGACGCGATTCTCCATTACCGGTGCCCGCCGGGCCAGTCTCGGCGGTCCGTTGTGATCGAACCGGTCATCCGGCACGGGGCGTCCGGCGGATACGTTTCCAATATTTCCGAACATTCCCTGCGAACACGGTGTTCCCGGCGGGCCTGGTCCTCCGTGGGAGCACGTGCCTCGGAGGTTCTCTGCATTTCCCGCGAACACGGTGTGCCCGGCGTGCCCGGTGCCCCGTGAGAGGACGTGCTCGTGCGCCCGCCCACGGGGTCGCTCGCGCGCTGTCTACGGGGTCGTCCGCGCGCGCAGGGCGCGTTTGTCTATCTTCCCGTTGCCGGTGACGGGAAGGGCGTCGACCACGATCACCCGCCTGGGCACCTTGTAGTTGGACATGTTGTCGCGGGCCCAGGAGATGACCTTCTCCGGCTCGACGGCCGCCCCCGGCCTCGGGACCACGAACGCCCAGCCGACCTCGCCCATCCGCTCGTCGGGTACCGAGACCACCGCGGCCTGGGCCAGGGAGCCCTCCCGCAGCAGGAGCCCCTCCACCTCGGCGGGGGAGACGTTGAACCCCCCGGCGATGAACAGCTCCTTCTTACGGTCCACGATGGCGAGGTCGCCGCGGGTGTCGAGGGCGCCGATGTCGCCGGTGTGCAGCCAGCCGTCCCTGATCACCTCGGCTGTTCTTTCCGGCTCGCCCCAGTAGCCGCGCATGACCCCGTACCCGCGGACGAGGACCTCGCCGCGCTCGCCGCGCGGCACCTCCAGGCCGTCGTCGCCGACGATCCGCACCTCCATGCCCGGCACGGGGCGGCCCGTACTGCCCGCGATGACCTCCACGGGGTCGTCGGCCCTGGTCATGGAGACCACCGTGCCCTCCATCAACCCGTACGCGTTGATCATGCGTTCCAGGCCGATCCGCTCCAGCAGCCTGCGTACCAGCTCGGAGGGGACGGAGGCCGCCCCGCAGATCGCCACGCGCACCGAGTGCTCGCCGATCTCGGTCTCCTCGAGCAACCGGTGGAACAGCGTCGGGGGCCCGGCCAGGATCGTGATCCCGCCGTCGCGGATCAGGCCGGCCAGCAGGTCGGGGCCGAACGTGGCGATCGGCATCATCGTGGCCCTGCGCATGACCGAGGCCAGCAGCCCGGCGTTGAGCCCGAAGCCGTGCGCGAAGGGGGCGATCACCGGGTAGCGGTCGCCGGGGCCGAGCGTGACGATCTCCGCCCAGTCCCAGTAACCGCGCAGCATCCGGTCGTGTTCGAGCATCACGCCCTTGGGCGTGCCCGTGGTGCCCGAGGTGGAGATGATCTCGCACAGGTCGTCAGGTCGTACGGCCAGCGCGCGCTCCTCGGCCTCGGCGCGCCCGATGAGGGAACCGGCGGCGAGCACCTGCGAGGGCTGCGCAGAGCCGGGCCGCTCCAGCCCCTCGGGCACGATCGAGTGCCGCAGGTCCGGCAGGCCGGCGAAGGGCAGGCCGCCGCCCGTCTCGCCGGCGGCCTCGGCCAGCAGGTCGGCCAGCACGGCGCCGTCGTGACCGTGCCCGGTGATCAGCACGCTCGCCCCGGTCGAGCGGAGCGTCGCGGCGGCCTCGATGCCCTTGTAGCGCGACGACAGCGGCACGAGCACCGCGCCGGCGTCCCAGACGCCGAACGCGGTGATCACCCAGTACGCGTCGTTCGGGCCCCAGACGGCGACCCGGTCGCCCGGCAGCACGCCCAGCGCGATCAGGCCCCTGGCGACCTCGCCCGCCCGGTCGCGCAGCTCGGCGAGGGTCAGCCGGACCGTCCCGTCGTCCACGACGACGTCCGAGGGGTGATCGCCGGACAGGGCGCGGAGCATGCGGGGAATCGTCCGCCAGCCGGGTACTTCCATAGCGGTCGCGCCTTTCGTGGATCAGCGGGCGATGGCTGTGCGATCCCTGCCCAGGTGGTGGCCTCGCGTGTCGTTCACCACGCCGGGGGAGACCGTCTCCGAGATCCGGTCGGAGATCTCGACGGCGATCGTGACCGGGGTGAGCGCCTTGAGCGACTGCTGGAGGCGCGACCTCCACATGGGATTCCCGACGAGGCTCTCCCGCTTGAAGGTCACGGTCAGGACCGCGGCGTCGAGCGTGCCCTGCCGCGAGACGCCCAGCTCCCAGCCGGAGACTCCGTCGATCTTGTTGAGCGCCCGCTGGATCCGGTTCAGCGACACCCACACCCCGCGCACCAGCACGTGGTCGCCGACCGTGTGCTCGGGGGCGGGGATCGCCTCCCCGCCGGAGACCCTGACCACCTGGCCGGTGCGCACCGCCTCCCCGGCCCGCGCGCCGGCGACGACCAGTTCGGCCGGCCCCGAGGCGTACGGCGGTGCCTGCAGCTCGTCCTTCTCCAGCGGGGCCAGGCCCACCGAGCCGGGTACGAGCAGGGTCAGCGGCGCCGACTCCGAGGACCGCCAAGCCAGCGGCGTCGCGGTGAACGGCGAGCAGTAGACCTCCGTCACCCGTGCCCCGAACTCCGTCGCCAGATGCGACATCGTGCGGCGCGAGGCGATCTCCCCGGTCAGCACGACGTGCCGCAGGCCCAGGTCCAGCGGGTCCAGCAGGAATTCCAGGTGTAGCCGGGCCAGCAGGTCCATCGCGCCGGTCGGCGTGATCACCAGGGTGGTCGCGCCCAGCGACTCCAGCGCGTGGTGCAGCCTGAGCCTGCCCCGGGGGCCGACGGAGGCACCCGCCCCCGCCACCTCGGCGGCGGCGCGCGCCCACTGCGGGCCCGCCAGCTCGCCGTCGCCCGACAGCGCCGCCACCACCCGGTCCCGCCCGTCCACGCCCACCGCCCGCAGTGCGGCGGCGTAGGCGGCGGTCAGCTCGCCGAGCTCGCCCGCGGGGGTCACGCTGCCGGCGTCGGCGGAGACCAGCAGCAGCCCGGACGCGCTACGGCTCCCGGCGGCGAGGTCGTCCCTGGTCAGCCATACGGAGGGCGCACCGAGCGGGGCGGCTCCGGCGGGCGCCGCGTTCGGGGCGGGCGCGGCGCCGTCGCCGCCGGCCGCCGGGTTCGTCGTCAATTGATCACCTCGGTCATGAAAAGCCGCATCGACTCGCAGACGTGTTCGTGGGCGAGGCCGCCCACCTGTGCCTGCAGGATCAGGTCGGTGGCCCCGGCCTCGGCGATACGGGCCGCGGCCTTCCGGGAGCCCTCCACGTCGTCCACCACGACCATGTGGTGCTCGCGGAGCGTGGCCATGGCCTCCTCGGGGGGCATGCCGGCCGCGAGCTGGCCCAGGACCTTGTGGGTGGCGTGCCGGGCGTCGTAGTAGTCGGGAGGGGTGACCAGGTTGACCTGGCGCCGGATGTACCACAGGACCGGATCGGAGGCGATCTCGAACGCCCGCTCCCTGGTGCCGCCGACGAACCACGGGATCATCAGCGCGATCCGCCGGCTGTCGGGGTCGAAGCCGTTGTCGGCCAGGCACTGCCGGTAGCTCGCGATGTCCTCGGCGACGTCGTCGAGGCCCTTGAGCATCGTCATGCCCAGCAGGTTGTAACCGTGCCTGGCCGCGGCCAGGTAGCCCTCCAGGGAGGTGGACGCCACCCACACGGGAGGGTGCGGCACCTGGGCCGGTCGAGGGTAGACGGAGACGTCGGGGATCTCGAAGAACTCGTTGGACCGGCTGATCGGCTCGCCGTCGGCGTTCCAGATGGCGAGGGTGGCCTCCAGCGAGTCCTCCCAGATCTGCCGTGACTTCTCGAAGGGCTTCTGGAACGCCTGGTACTCCAGCGGGGAGGCGCCCCGTCCGGTACCGAACTCCACCCGGCCGCCGGAGATGACGTCGAGGGTCGCGACGCGTTCGGCGGTCCTGATGGGCGACTGGAAGGGCAGCAGCACCACGCCCAGGCCGAGGTGGATCCGCTCGGTGCGCTGGGAGATGGCGGCCAGCACGAGGTCGGGGGCCGATGAGTGGGAGAAGCCCCGGGTGAAGTGGTGCTCGACGAACCACGCGGTGTCGAAGCCCAGCCGGTCTCCGAGGACCACCTGGTCGATCACGTTGCGGAACGTCTGCTGTTCGACCTCGCGGGAGCGTCCGCGGACCTCCAGCTCGTAGCCCAGGCTGATCCTTAGGGACGTCATCCACGCCTCCGTTGTGTCCATCCGACCCCCGGCCGAGGCCTTCCACTTAACCAAGCGCTCGCTTGGCGAGATTACCAGCATGCCGGGACGTCAACAAGCCGACCCGTGAGGCGCCCTCCCTACAGGCCCGCGGCGGCGGCCAGGCGGGCGCGGTGCGCCTGCGGGGTGCCGAGGAGCTGGGCGTCCGCGGTGGCCCGCTTGAAGTAGCGATGGGCCGGATGCTCCCAGGTGACGCCGGTGCCGCCGTGGACCTGGATGCTCTCGCCCGCGGCGGCCAGGTAGGCCTCCGTGCAGTAGGAGCCCGCGACGGCGGCCCGGACGGGAAGCTCCTCCGGCGGGGCGCCCGCGGCGGCCAGGGCGGCCGAGCGGGCCGACTCGACCAGCAGGAGCACGTCGGCGAGCTTGTGCTTGATCGCCTGGAAGGAGCCGATCGGGCGGCCGAACTGGTGGCGCTGTCTCGCGTGGGCCACCGCGGTCTCCAGGCAGCGGGCCGCCCCGCCCACCTGCTCGGCGGCCAGCGCGGCGACCGCCAGGTCGCGGACCCGCTCGTACGCCGTGCCGGAGCCGATCCGGACGACGGGGACGGCGTCGAAGGCGAGCGCGGTGAGCGGGCGGGTCTGGTCCAGGGTGGGCAGCGGCGCGCGGGAGGAGGGGGCGGCCTCAAGGAGCGCGCCGCCCGCGTAGGCCAGCACCAGCTCGCCGTCCAGGGCGTGCCGGGCGATCCCGGTCAGCCGGTCGCCGTCCAGCACCAGCTCGGCGTCGCCGGGGAGCAGCACGGTCGCGGTGACGGCGCCTTCGGCGATGCCGGGAAGCAACCTGGCCATGGCCGCCCGGTCGCCGGTGGCCTTGATCGCCTCCACGGCCAGCACCGCGGTCTGCAGGTAGGGATGGGGTGACAGGGCGCGGCCGACCTCCTCGCACACGACGGCCGTCTCGGCCATGCCGCAGCCCGCGCCGCCGTACTCCTCGGGGACCGCCAGGCCGGCCACGC